>JAJGAH010000338.1 GCA_020844525.1 Eubacterium sp. | reverse complement strand
CAGCAGGTGGAAGACTCCTTGGAGGCGGCGAAGCCGGGCAGGAAGCTGTGGTTGGAACAGATAAACTGGCAGAGATTGTACAGGGAGCACTTGCCGGTGTATCCGGCGGTGACATCATTATCCCTGTCTACATCGGACAGGAGCGGATTGATGAGATCGTCGTCCGGGCAACCCAGCGGAGCAACTATCGGTCAGGAGGTCGATGATGCATGTTAAGTGATTACCCCATCTACTTTGATGACGTAAAGCTCTTCACACCGGAAAGCTGGGAGGAGAGCTACGCTGTCGTTGAGAGTACCAATCAGACCGAGGCAGGAACGGATCAGGTCATTGTCACAAGGTATGACAAACTGTCCGTCTCTGCCTCTTTTCCGTGTTCGAGCAGGTGGGCAGCGAGGTTCGCGGAGTTTCGAGATAAGGATTCGATACAGGTAAAGCTCTATGACCTGAAGACGCAGGGCTACAAGACAAGAACCATGCGGATGCGGAACTTCAAAACCGGGCCGGAGAAGCATTCAGAGAAGACGAGAGAGACGAATGGACTCTATACCGTAAGTTTTGATCTTGAAGAATTTTGATTAATCACAACCTATGGAGAAGGGAAAGGAGGCGCTTCATGTACGCCGTAAGCGACAAATATAAAGCTGCCATGAAGCAGCCGGTGCAGAGATTCCGGATGAGGGGGACGATTGGCGAACACTCCTTCACAGATGACAACATCCTTTCCGGATCCTTTTCCATCACGAATCAGTGCACAGGGAATGAGGAGATCGCCATCGGGCAGGTCTACATTGGAGAACTGAATGCCACATTCTTAAACATGCCGATCAGCCGATACGGATGGAAGGGGCTGGAGATCAAGCCTGTGTTCGGGATGAGACTATCCGATGGAACCTATGAGGAGGTTCCTCTGGGCGTCTTTACAGTAGAAACGGCGGAGTGGACGGAAAGCGGCGTCGTGGTGAAAGCCTACGACCATATGGCGCTTCTAGATAAGAACTGTAACAAGGTCATAACAGAGGTGACTCCGTATCAGTGCGCGCAGGCGATTGCGGAAGCAACAGGAGTTACCTTCTCCAATACAGAGAAGGATTTCGAGAGCTTTGCCAATGGAACCACGATGGTCTCAGAGACAGAAACAAACGATGTGGAGACCTGGCGGGATCTCGTCTCCTGGCTTGCACAGACGCTTGGGTGCTTTGCGACAGCCGACCGGAAGGGAAACATCGTATTTAAGTCCTTCAACCAGACGGTTGTTGATACGATTGATGATGCGCACAGGTATACAGGTGCTTCCTTTTCCGATTATGTTACGCGCTATACCGGTCTCTCTGTGGTCAACATGGCAGACAATACGACTTCCTACTATGCGGAGGATGAGGACGATGGTCTCACGATGAATCTTGGGAGCAATCCCTTCCTGCAGTATGGTATCGCGGCGACCAGGGAGGATATGGCAAAAGCAATTCTCACAGCGATTCAGCAGATCCATTACGTGCCGTTTACCTGCCGGGCCATTGGAAATCCCGCCTACGACCTTGGCGACGTGCTCGTTTTTCAGAACGGTCTTGCGGATGGAGACGCACTCTACTGCATCACAAAGTTCACATTTCAGTACAACCAGTACTTTGAGATGACCGGAGTGGGGAAGAATCCGGCCCTTGCCAGCGCCAGAAGCAAAACGGACAAGAACCTTGTCGGTCTGGCCTCCAATACCGATGAAAACCAGCTGGTTCATTACCGGTTCACGAATACCCAGGTGGTCGAAGTCGGAGACGGAAAACGGGTTCCGGTTGCTTCGATCCGGTTTGCTACGGCGACAAAAGCATCCGAGGTTTCCCTCTGGGCGGAGCTTCTTCTCGATGCAAAGCTTGGCACAACACACGCGATTGGCAGTACAAAACTGAAAGATGTGACGATTAAGGATGCGACTTCTCCGACAACGGAAGAGCTTCAAAACGAGATCAAAGAGCTGCAGACCGGTGTCAGCTCCCTTGATGAGCGAATGACCAGTGCGGAGACAGAGCTTGCAAAACCAAATACGATGACGGTCACGGTGTCCTACACCCTTGCCGGGGATGAGATCGATTACCATCCGATTGAAACTTATGACACCGCCGGGAAGCACATCCTTTCGCTTCACTACTATATCGGAGACGTCAAGGCCAATACGGTATATCTCTTCGTGATCTTTCTTACGGTGGAAGGCGGATCTCTTTATCTGGATACCAACTGTATCAATGCACTGATCGAAGGCATGGGTCTTGCAGGAACCGGTAAGTGGGATGGTACGATCAATGCCGAGGAAGAATTCACCGGCTTCTCGATGGGCTCTGTGATTGGAAAGCTTACGGATGCGGCAAAGACAGCGCTCCTTACTCCTGTGCCGACCGGGGCAAGTGATGCCGTTTCCTTTAACATGGCTTCTGTCATTGGAAACTTTACAGACAGCACAAGCGTCGGCATCGTGGTCCGGTATTTTATTCTTTCCGATACGGAAGGAAAACCGGACTACAACGGGACGTATCTCACCACGAATGCCGATGATGCTTTTGCTTTGCAGACGCTGTACAAGGTCCAGAGCACTTCCGGCACTGTGGACACCGGACAGCTGGATGTCCTGGATCTCTACAGCGCCTATCCGGAAATCGAGACCCTGGAGGAGGTGAAGGTATGAGCATTAGCCGGGAAGAGAATACGATGCGGATCACTTTCGAAGAGGATACGTGGAAGCAGGGAGAGGAGGGCATTCTTTCCGTGACGGATGGCACCACGCCTTTTTACTCTGCAGATACCTGGAAGGAAGATGGCAAAAATACGCTCCGGAGCGGGCAGATCACGGACAGCGGAATCAGTGAGACAACGCTTACGGTGACGCTCTCGGAAGACGGCAGCATGACCTTAAGCTATATCGTATCCAGTGAGCAGAACTATGACTGGCTCCATGTGCTGGTGGACGGAACAGAGGTGCTGAAGAAGTCTGGTACAGGGGTCAGTACCTTCACAGAGTTTTCTTATGCTCTCGCTGCTGGGGCTCATACGATTGTGCTCCGATATACGAAGGACGGATCCCAGAGCAGAGGAAATGATGCCTGCGGGATCGGGTATCTTCTGTTCACCGGGGTAGAGCCGCCCTACGCAAAGAAGTACCTGATGACGGACTTCAATGGAAAGATCTACACACTGGTAGATGGCGTAGTGACCGAGATCACGGATGCGGTTGCTGCAGATTTGGGAGAAGCCTCATATTTTCAGAAGAAGGGCTTTGATACGCTGCCGACGTCCGAGCAGCTCACAAGCCTTACCAAACCGGTCCTTTACCGCTGGTCGGATGGAAAGCCAAAAGCTATGACCGCTTCTGTGAAGGCGGTGCCAAAGAAGCAGACGATTCGCTGCATTGCAGATCTTGGCCATGCGACCATTCACGGCATCACCCAGATGACAGCGGTTTACACAGGGACGGTAACCGTTTTATACAG
>JAJGAH010000337.1 GCA_020844525.1 Eubacterium sp. | reverse complement strand
ATCATCAAGCCTGGAAGCTTTTTCAAAAAAATTTCTGATTTCGTTCAGATCCTCTGCGGGAATTTCCTTTTTTTTGTATTCACGTACTGACTGTCTGTCTTCAATTAACTGTTTATAATCCATAGAAACCTCCATTCATAAGAAAACCAGGAGTAAAACATACAGGAACTGTTCCTGTGAACGCTTTACTGATGTTTTGCCAATTGCGTTCTCTATCATCATAGTACTCACATATTTGCACAGCGCTATAATAGTACAACACTATAATAGTACAGCACTTCAGGAAATGACAATAGCATGATTCTGCTATTGTTACAGGAACAACAGCTTTCTGCTGAACAAAGCGAATACAACGCCCTGCTGAAGAAATTCACGAATGCGTATGCTGAACCGGCTGTCCTGAAAAGGACCTGTCGGTGATATGGAACGAATTTTTCCCGCTATTTTTCGTGATATACAGCATATGATCAGCCAGGGTGTAGAGTGCATTATAATCCAGATAGGTTCCATCGTTGATTGCGCAGCCGATACTGACGGTCACATAGTCGTGATCCGCTTCGCAGATAGGGATTTTGCGCATGTTTTCCAGAACCTCCGTCAGCTTCTTCGTGACATATGTGCGATCTGCCATTCTGACAGCATACACGACAAATTCATCTCCGCCGAGCCGGGTTACAATATCCTCCTTGCGGAAAGAGCGGGTGAGACAGTCCGCCACCTCTTTGAGTACCCTGTCTCCGATCTGATGCCCGTAGGTGTCGTTCACGTGCTTGAAATAGTCTACGTCCAGGATAATAAAGGCACCCGGTATACCATTCAGGATACAGTTGTTTATGACAGCATCTCCGCCTTTTCTGTTGTAGATGCCGGTAAGCCCATCATGCGCTGCACTTGTTTCAGAGATCTCATTTGAGTGCAGTGTGTTTGTCCGATGCCGGATCACACCCCCGGTCCAGATCAGGGAAACAACTGCTGCAATATTCGTGTATACGATGTCAGATCCCGCTTTATCAAGCGAAAGAACACTGACAGAAAACAGAATATATATCACCGAAATACTCAGAATCATCAGGCATACTCTCCAGAACTGGTCAAAAATCAGCATTGGAAGTAAAACCAGCAGCAGCAGGAACATGGTTCCCCTTTCCTCTGGAAACAGAGTCAGGTGCAGGAATCCGGCTGTCAGCAGAATGACGCACTCATATATATATAGTGTTATCGTGCTATTCCTGTCTGTGCTTTTTCCGTCCAGTTTCCTCTGGCTTTTATTTGCGGGATTGTCAGCGTCTGTCTGACGATCGGATTTCGGAGAAGGATCCGCCAGAAAAGCAAAGTATATGGCAGAGAGAAAACCTACAACCATGATCATGTAGATGCAGTACCCGAATTCGTGAAACTGGTATACCAGAATCTGGCTGATCAGATCCACACTGCACAGAAGAAGTATAGTAATAAGCAAAAAGCGTACACTATGTTCGTTCTGCGTATCTACGATTTCACTATAATCCTGCAAAACAGGCTGAAACAATATATTGTGAAGGCTTTCCTTTGCTTTTTTAAGTATCTTAGTCACATATTCTGAAACAGAATGTAACTGCAGCTTCATAGAACACCACCAGAATCAGTAAAAATACATAGTATTGTCTGTCAACAATAGCTTGATTATATCAATTTTCCACAAATACTTCAATGCGTATTTCAAGGAATATCCGGGATTTAAATCTGATGTGATGAAAGTTATGTAATGAAAGTTTAATACGCTGATCTCAAATGTGATCTTTCTGGTAATCTTTGTGCTGTTTCTGTTTTTTCCAGACTGGACCTGGTTATTGACGGAAAGACCGATGGTAAATAGAGAAAAATAATGCCTGTTGTTTAAATTTACAGAATTTTAAGTTGACATAAACAGTAACATATTTGTAAAAAAATATTTACTTTCTACACCTCTTATGTGGTTACAATATCTCTATGGGAGTATTTATGGATGCATGAACAATTTCGTTCGATGGGGTAATTTCCGACATTGTAAATTGTATCCTGATAATTTCAGATGTGTTCAGGGAAATTTGCAGAATTGTGTGTATATTTCCTTGCGCAATATCTGAATTTTATTAAAAAATAAGGGGAGAGAAGTAACTAATGGCAAAAAAGATTCTGGCTGCTGATAACGACAGCCTTCTTATTAACCGTCTGAAAAGCTCCTTGGAACAGGACGGATATGAGGTGACCATTACAGACAATGGTGCCGAAGCCCTGGATCTCGCGCAAAAGTACTGGTACGATCTTGTCATCATGGAGGCCGTGTTCAGGGGTATGGATGATTATGAACTGTGTGAACGTATCCGTGAGTTTTCTGATGTTCCGATTATCATTGTGTCTGAACGCAATAAACCTATGGATAAGATCATGGGCTTCGATTATGGCGCTGATGATTATGTATCCAAGCCATACAATACCAGAGAACTGAAAATCCGGATACGCAAGGTTCTGAACCGTTTCCGCAAGGATGCTTCCAATCGTCCTGAAGCCAGTCATACCATTGTTGCCGGGCGTCTCAGACTGGACCAGGACAGCCGGAGTGCAATGATTGACGGACGAAAAATTGACCTTACCGTGAAAGAGTATCAGCTTCTGAAGGAACTCGTGTCCCGTCCGGGTAAAATTTTCACAAGAAATGCGCTTATTTTCAAGATCTGGGGGACAGAATTTAACGGTGATGAGAAAACACTGGACGTGCATATCCGCCGGCTCAGAAACAAGATTGAAGATGATCCGTCACATCCCCAGATGATCCGGACAAAATGGGGTGTCGGGTACTATTTTTCCATATGAGCTTTTTCATCATTTCAAAAGTCTGGTCCAAGCCCTCTGTCGTATGAAACTGCCTGCTTCTTGCATAATTTCTGATCCACATTTATAATGATGCCTGTGTAAGAAAGCAGTATCAGCTGAAACATTTCAGACAGAGGGTTAAATAGATGACTGGGAAGAAGAAATATGGGATTATTTATACCATATTGTTTGCAATGCTTTTTATGGCTTGCTTTGGTATTTATCTGATTGTAAAGCATAAAAGCTTCCTGCGTGTACCCGATGGTCTGAATCAGTACTATCTTGGCTTTCTCTATATTGGACGGTGGGGACGTTCAATCTTTCGTAATCTGTTTGAAAATCATCGCTTTCAGATTCTGCTCTGGGATCCTTCCATCGGATACGGTGCAGATGTACCCACCACGTTTTCCTATTGCTTCTGGGACCCGTTCTGCTGGATTTCCTTTTTTATTCCTTCCCGCTATGCCGAATATGGTTACGAGATTATGATCCTGCTGAAATTGTACACGGCAGGACTCGTATTCAGTAAATATGCCTTTCATCGTCTTTCAAAAGGCAGATATTCCTCAGCCGCAATATTGGCCGGCGCTTTAGTCTATACCTTTTCAGCAGTTTCGTGGTCAGCGTTCGGCGAGTCATTTCTGATCAATTTC
>JAJGAH010000336.1 GCA_020844525.1 Eubacterium sp. | reverse complement strand
TATGAAGGAATAGCAGAGTTCGATGAGGACGCCCACATCTTCTCCGGTGAAGTGTTGGGTCTCAAGGACGTCATCACGTTTCAGGGTGAGTCTGTTTCTGAATTGGAGCAGGCCTTTCATGATTCTGTGGACGATTACCTTGAGTGGTGCAGTGAGGATGGTGTCGATCCTGAGAAACCATATTCAGGAAAGATGCTGCTGAGGTTTGATCCGGACCTTCACAGACGTGTGGCTGCTGCAGCAAAGAAGAAAAAGATGTCCGTGAATAAGTTCATGGAAAAGGCTGCAGAAGATGAGTTGATGCAGGGCTGATCCTGTCGGGTGAGAAGCGCCCGGAAGAGTAACAACATAAGATTGATGACAGAGCATTCGAGAGAGAAATCTCCCGAGTGCTTTTTTATTGGAATTTTGTGTTCAAGCGCTGTGTTTGTGTTCATGGGGGAGGTCAAAATCTCTAAAACGAGATGCCTCAGGGACCGGCGCCCCCTCTTGCGTTGATTTCCGCGAAATTGATACCCCGGGGTCAGACGGCCGCCGGACGGGTCCCGGAAAGGTACATTTCACGTGCAATATCCGCATAGAATGCGGATTTGTTTGAAAAATTGATAACTTTTACAGGCAGTGTTGGAGCTAGATCCGCCACTGCTTTTTTCATGCCCAGAAGTCCTTTGTTTCCAAGGCCTCGGGCATTTTTGCGGACAGGAGATATGCATGGAAGACATCGAAAGAAAGCAGGATCTTTCCCTGTTCCTCGAGTCCTGTGCGAAGCGGTTCTGTCCGGAGTGTGGGAAGCCGATCGAAGTGAATCGGCGAGGCAGGCCCAGGTGCTTCTGCAGTAACCGCTGCCGCTGGGCATTCAACAAGAGGATGGAACGGGAAAGGAGAAGAGAACGTGAAGACAGCAACGTTAAAAACAATACCAGTGAAGGATCTGAAACCGGCAGCCTACAACCCGAGAAAGAAACTGAAGCCGGGCGATAAAGAATACGAGAAGATCAAGAACTCCATTCAGGAGTTTGGCTTTGCGGATCCTTTGGTTGTGAATGCCGATATGACAATTATCGGAGGACATCAGCGTTTGACGGTAGCAAAGGATCTCGGTTACACCGAGGTTCCCTGTGCAGTCGTCGACATCGATAAAACCAGAGAGAAGGCATTAAACATCGCGCTCAACAAGATCACCGGTGCGTGGGATGAAAACCTACTTGCCGATCTTCTGCACGATCTTGAGGCAAGCGACTTCAACACCGCGCTCACCGGCTTCGAGCCTCCGGAGATGGAGCAGCTCTTTAACAAGGTGGCGTCGAAAGAAGTCAAAGAGGATGACTTTGATGTGGACGAGGAATTGAAGAATCCGACCTTCTCCAAGGCAGGAGACCTCTGGCATCTGGGACGTCACATCGTCTTCTGCGGGGACTCCACAGATCCCGCTTCCTACGAGAAACTGATGGACGGTGTGAAGGCGAACGTCATCGTGACGGACCCGCCTTATAACGTAAACGTGGAGGAGACAGCAGGGAAGATCCTGAATGACAACATGGCCGACGAGGACTTCTACAAGTTCCTACTTGCTGCCTATACCTGCATGCATGACAACCTCGCCGATGACGGTTCCATCTACGTATTCCATGCAGATACGGAGGGACTGAACTTCCGCAGGGCATTTGTGGATGCAAGTTTCTACCTTTCCGGCTGCTGTATCTGGAAAAAGAATGCGCTGGTCCTGGGACGCTCTCCCTACCAGTGGCAGCATGAACCATGCCTGTTTGGCTGGAAGAAAGGCGGCAGGCATGAGTGGTACTCGGACCGGAAGCAGACCACCATCTGGGAGTACGATCGTCCGAAAGCATCCAAGGATCATCCGACGATGAAGCCGGTGCAACTGATGGCGTATCCAATCCGGAACTCCTCGATGACAAACGGAATTGTTCTGGATCCCTTCCTCGGATCTGGATCCACTTTGATCGCCTGTGAGCAGACCGACCGGATTTGTCGAGGCATTGAGCTGGATCCCAAATTTGTAGATGTCATCGTAAAGCGCTACGTCGAACAGGTTGGAAACTCCGATGATGCGTATGTACTTCGTGACGGCCAGAAGCTCACGCTCGATGAAGCGATCGCGGCGATGCCGAAGGAGGAGAGCGCATAAGCAGGTATACATCCGCCAAAAGCTCTGCCTGATCTTTGTTCATAATTCCTGCCAGTATGAGTTGCTATTGCGGCGCTCCTGAGTGATGTATGTACTACCAAAAGAAAAGGAGGCACATGCCATGAAAGCAAACTACAACCTGACAGGAACTAAGAGAAAAGAGCTGGTTAACGCAATCGCAGAGATCACCGGAGAGAAGGCCGACTACAAGCGGATGCCGACCTGCGCCTACGAGATCGGAAACATCACGGTCGACAAGGACGGTGGGATCAGCTGCAGCGATGAGGAGAAGATGCAGAAGGTGATGTACGCACTGAACGAGAAGGGATTCACTGCAGAGGAAGATGACAAGACCGAGCAACCCGAGCAGGCGGAGACCACAGAAGAGGAAACCACCGCTGTGGAAGAGAAGGAATCTTCCAACCTGGACGAGCAGGAACCGGCGCTGACGATCAGCCTTCCGCTTGCATCCGCAAACGTCGGAACGCTTAGGAACCTGATCAGCGCAAAGGAGAGCCTCATCAAGAAGGCGCTCGGGATCACCGACACACGGATCAACATCACGGATGAGAAGATCGAGTTCCCCTGGTTTGACCGGGAACTGACGCCGGAAGAGACAAACGCCTACATGCTTTTTCTCACCCAGCTCTGCAAGCTCTCGAAGGAGCTGAAGCACGCAAGCAGCAAACCTGTCGAGACCGACAATGAAAAGTACGCCTTCCGCACCTGGCTTCTTCGGATGGGCTTCATTGGGCCGGACTTTAAGAAAGCACGGAAGATCCTATTGAAGAACCTCTCTGGAAGCTCCGCCTTCCGAAACGGCGCTCCAACAAAGGAGGTGGAAGCATGAAGCTAATCAGACCAGAGGAGTTTGAAGAACTCCGCAAGATCTATCCGAACGGCACCCGTGTGGAGCTGCTTCAGATGAACGACATCCAGGCACCGCCTGCCGGAACGAAAGGAACCGTCTATGGTGTCGATGACACGGGGTCCTTGCTCGTCCACTGGGATAACGGTTCAGGACTAAGCGTGATCTATGGCGAGGACATCGTGCGGAAGGTGGTGGACTGATATGGATGAGAAGATCAGGCAACAAATTATTGCGATTCGAGACAGCGGCCTTACGAACATGTTCGACCTGCCCTACGTGCAGCGCCTCGCCTTCGACCGGAATTACTACGATCTGGTGCTCTTTATTGAGGAGCACCGGGACGAATACGTCCGCTTTATTCTCCATGGAGATGTCAGATAAGCACAGGATTTTCGGTACATCTTTGTGCAGGTTATGAGGCTTATTTCCTTGCTATATATCGCCTGCAGAGTGATATATGTACATGCCAAAGGA
>JAJGAH010000335.1 GCA_020844525.1 Eubacterium sp. | reverse complement strand
AGCCGCAGTACATGAATATCCGTATCCGGCAGTGATTTTCGATATGGGCACCGCCAATACCTTTTCCGTCATCGGTCGTGACGGAAGCTATGCAGGTGGCATGATCCTTCCCGGGACACTGATCAGTCTGGACGCGCTTACTGCGCTTACCAGCCAGCTTCCGCAGATAGACCTGGCAGAACCACAGGTGCATCTGATCGGGACCAATACGGTGGACTGCATGAAGAGCGGCATTATTTACGGGACAGCAGCTATGGTAGACGGCGTTATCGACCGCATTGCGGAGGAACTGGGTGATAAGCCGGCGGTCATCGCTACAGGCAGTCTTTCAGAGCAGATTGTGCCGCACTGCAGACAGAGGATCATTCTTGACAGACACCTTCTGCTGAAGGGGCTGCGCATTATATATCTGAAAAATCAGAAGTAAAAAGGGTTTGCAGAACGGCTGAAAGAGATCCGAACAGGAAAGTCAGATTCAAATACTATGATGCTTATGATATTGTCTTGAAATTTTAACGGTTTTGACAAGCAAAAGATAAATAAATGACAGGGAGCTGATGCATGGAACAGATGCAGAAAAAAAAGAAAAAAGTCGGAGATGGTGTATTGATTTTCGGGATCATTCTCTGCGTAGCCGTTATGGCATTTTCACTTTATCAGATTGTACGGACTGCTATGGCTTACCGCGCGGGAGAAGAGGAATACAGCAGCCTGCGGCAGTATACCACCCCGCAGAGCGGTGATGGTGGAGGCGGGGATGAATCTGTTTCCGCTAGGAGCAGTGAGGCTCTTTCGGCGGTATCTGTATCTGCCGGAGCACAGGACAATACCGGTGAGGTCCCGATTTCGGTGGACTGGAATTCCCTTAAGGCCATCAATGACGATATTGTTGGATGGCTCTACATTGGAGCCCTGGATCTCAGCTATCCTGTGACGCACTATACGGACAATGATTTCTATCTGCATCGTACCTTCGAGAAAAATGACAATTTTGCCGGGTCCATTTTTGAGGAGTATCAGAACAGCGCAGATTTCAATGATCCGAACACCATTATCTATGGACACAATATGAAGAACGGGTCCATGTTTGGAAAACTGGCACAGCTGGAACAGAAGTACACCGATGATGCAAATATCTGGCTGCTCACTCCGTCAGGGAACTATTGCTACCGGATTTTCAGTATGAAAAAGGCGGCGATCTCGGATGAGACGTACACCTTGTTTATCGGAACAGATGAAAAATTTGTAAACTGGTGCTCCAGCATGAAGTCCTCATCAGATATCAATCTGGGAGATGACTTCTCCTTTGATACGGACAGCAAGGTCCTCACCCTGTCCACCTGCACAACGGACAGCGGCCACCGCTTTGTAGTCCAGGCAGTGCGTACGGAGTCTTCCGGAGCCGCTTCATGATCCTGGAACTTGTTTCAAAATTGCTTTATCAGGGAAGGCCATGATGCCAGGGGTAAATGATGTATGACCATGATTTGATTTGATTTGATGACATGATGGTCTTTGCAGGAGAAAATAATGATGGAATATAAGGTTGGACAGATTGTCAGACTGAAGAAAAAACACCCCTGTGGTTCTGACGAATGGCAGATTCTGCGAACAGGGGCAGATTTCCGGCTGAAATGTATGGGCTGTGGCCATCAGATCATGGTGCCGCGCAAGATGGTGGAGAAGAATACAAGGGGACTGCGTTCGCCGGACGCGACATAAGGGTACACCGCCATGTGGAAGACGGAATTCCACTGTTCCCTTTGAGGGTTGAATATGATAAAATAGGAAAGCCAAGATATTATTTCCTGCGTCTCTGAGAATGCATCCCCTGCCCTCCGAAGGGACCGGAACACTTCAATATTGCCGTAATTGAAGCCCCGGCGGGAGAAGCATGCAGAGATCATAGTGTTATCTATTATTAATTAAGGCTTAGTACAGTATCATGTAAAAAAGCTTAATACAGTATCATGCGAGGTAAAGAGATGAATAAAGTCATATTAATGGGCAGATTGACAAGAGATCCTGATATCCGTTATTCCCAGGGTGAGAATTCACAGGCTATCGCAAGATATACGCTGGCTGTAGACCGCAGGTTCCGCAGAGAAGGAAGCGAACAGACCGCCGATTTTATTGGCTGTGTAGCGTTCGGCCGGCAGGCGGAGTTCGCTGAGAAGTATCTGCATCAGGGAACAAAGATTGTAGCAACCGGCAGAATCCAGACCGGAAGTTATACACGTCAGGATGGAACAAAGGTTTATACAACGGATGTTGTTGTCGAGGATCAGGAGTTTGCGGAAAGCAAGGCCGCCAGTCAGCAGCATGCCGCGGCAGCGCAGCAGTACAGCAGGCCGGCTGCACCGGCAGAGAATGCGGATATGGGCGCAGATGCCGGAACCAGCAATGATGGCTTCATGAATATTCCTGATGGCATTGATGAAGAGCTTCCGTTCAAGTAAACCGCTATTTGCACGTATTCAGATCATGCTTGCGTTCTGCGTGGAACCGGCAAAGAAAATCAATTGATACCTTGTGTTTGTAAACAATCATTTCGAGCGGGCGGCCTTTGAAGTTCATTGGCCGCCCGAAGATTTCATGAGGAACAGAATATGAGCAGAGTAAAAATGACCGGTCAGCTGAAAAGATTTCTGTACATTCCGCAGATTCTGCTGGTTATTCTCGTTGCGATTAATATTGCGGTTTATTTTATCAGCAGAAATGCCGGACTTCTCACCAGTGCCGGTCTGGGAATCTATATCATTCTGGTTGCGGTTTTTTATGCCAGAGGGCGTGCGGGAATCACAAATGAGCTGGTTACTTTTGCCGCGCAGTATGGACAGATTCAGCGGCAGCTGCTGATGGACCTCTCTCTTCCTTATGCCATTACCGATGACCGCGGAAGGCTGCTCTGGTTTAATGACGCTTTTGCAGAGCTGACGGGCAAGAACAGAAGAAGTTTCAAGAAATCCATTGCCAGTATTTTTAACGGCCTTTCCCCGGATAAGTTTCCTGCAAGAGATGAGGAAGCAGATTATGAGATTATATACAACAAGCGGGATTACAGGATACAGATCAAGAGCGTCGTTCTGGACACCCTGATTGACAATTCCGGTATCATTGACCGGGAGACACAGGAAAAGAGCACCTACATCTACGCATTTCTTCTGTATGATGACACAGAGCTTAATGAGTACATTCAGAAGTATGAAGACGAGAGCATGGTGTGCGGCATGATCTATCTTGACAACTATGACGAGGCACTGGAGAGTGTGGAAGAGGTGCGCCGCTCACTTCTGACTGCGCTGATAGACCGGAAAATCAATAAGTATTTTCAGGATCTTGATGGCATTGTAAAGAAATACGAAAAGGACAAGTATATTGTCCTGATGCGCAGCAGCACATTGAACGAGCTGAAGTCCATGCGGTTCAATATTCTGGAGGATGTAAAGACAGTCAATATCGGAAATGATATGGCGGTTACACTCAGTATAGGTATCG
>JAJGAH010000334.1 GCA_020844525.1 Eubacterium sp. | reverse complement strand
GTTCCGCAAACGGGTCTGCCTCCGTGGATCCGACGATTGTGTATTCCTCTACATCGCCTGTATCCTGATCCTTTACCTTTACGGTCAGGCCGACATTAACAACATCTCCGCTGACTTCCTCATCGCTGATGACCCTGGCGTTGCGGATCATCTGCTCCAGCTTGGCGATGCGCTCTTCCAGTTCAGCCTGTTCATTCTTTGCCGCATCATACTCTGCGTTCTCGGACAAGTCTCCATAAGAGATCGCCTCTTTCAGACGCTCAGATACCTCTTTACGGCGAACAGAGACGAGCTGGTCTCTTTCAGCCTCCAGTTTATCGAAACCTTCCTGGGTTAAAATCACTTCATCCGCCATGTATATATACTCCTTTCAGATCTGCGACCGCGCGCACCCCTCCATAAAGGTACACGTAAGCCATAGTATTATACTTTCATGCTGTATTTTTGTCAATCCGGACAAAAGACAAACGCGCAAGGAAATACCCGGAATCTGCCTTCCGGCACACGGTCTCTGCATCATCCGGCTCTGTATTTCCATTGCGTGCTGCATTTATTTTTTATTCGTCAATATATTCAATCTGCACATCTGTGCTGTGTGACAGAAAGACCAGGCTGGCGTAGTCCAGCTTGAAATCCAGGAGATCTCCCGGTTTCAGCGGCTCTGCGTCCTGAACGTCCAGAATCGTATGGTCACTGGACGCGCCGATCACCTCGATGCCTTTCTGCATCGGGAAGATATCTTCCCAGCTGCCGTAGTCGACATTTCCGCAGGCGGCCAGGGCGCGGGTGCGGATTCCTCTGTCCACATAGTGCTGAACCCGTCCGAAGGCATCTACGCCCAGTTCTCCGACCGGATAAGACGGCTTGTCCTTCACTTCCAGAACTTCCAGACGCAGGGTGAAGGCGTCGTCCTTCATCGGTCCGAAATCGACGGCGTCTCCGTCTTCATGAGTTCTCGGAATCAGCAGACCTTCACCGATACGCAGGTTATTGATTCTCTCCGGAATCGTTCCGTCCTGAATACGCGCAAAGCTTGATGTCGCACCGCCGGACAGGATTTCCAGCTTTCTTCCGATGGCCGCTTCAATTTTTTCTGCCACATCGACGAACTCCTGCAGTTTCGGGACGGTAGCCATGACGGAACCATAGCAGCCGATGTTGATGCCGGCGCCTGCCAGATGCAGGTTCGGCATGTCATTTTCCACGCTGACTGCTGCCCTTGCCATTTCTTCTTTGTCCCACCAGCCCTCACGGAGGTCTCCGACATCGGCCATGAGAATGACGCTGTGCACCTTATTCTGGCGTCCGGCCTCTTCATTCAGCGCTTTCAGGACATCGATGTCGCTGTTCAGCGAGTAATCGCAGTACTTGACGACATCTTCCAAATCGCTGATCATCGGAATTCTGATCAGGATCACCGGAAGATCAATTCCGGCTTCTTTCACTGCAGCAGCCTGATCCAGCCTGGACGTTGCCAGCGAAGAAACACCGGCTTCTGCCATGGTTTCCACACACGGGATCAGGGCATTCATACCCTTAATCACGCCAGTCACCTCGACGCCCTGTTTCCTGCACTGGGAAACCGCGTACTCGACGTTTTCTTTCATCGTATGTAAATTGATCCGCAGCTGCGGATATTTCTGCTTCAGCATATTCTCCCTGCCTTTCTCGTCACAGGCGGCCGGGCGGCGGTCGTCATTCTGCAGTCCGTCCGGATCATTGAAGCAGACCTGACGGACGTCTTTACTGTGGGACAGATACACCAGGCTTGCGTAATCGAGGCGGAAATCAACGAAGTCTCCTGCATGCAGCTCTCTGTGCAGATCCTGCACATCCAGAATCGCATGGTCACTGGAAGCACCCAGGACTTCGATGCCCTCTTCCAGCGGAATCAGGTCCTTCGGATCTCCGCCGAAATCAGCTTTTCCGACAGCCACAAGAGCGCGTTTCCTGATTCCCCGGTCTTCATAATGCTGAACCCGTCCGAAGGCGTCTACCCCCAGCTCTCCGACCGGATAGGACGGCTTGTCTCTGACTTCCAGAACCTCGGTGCGCAGGATAAAGCAGTCCTTATGCATCGGTCCCACGTCGACATGGAAGAGCTCCGGAAGGTCTCTTGCATTCAGGATTCCTTCTCCGATTCTCAGGTTGTTGATCCGGTCCGGAATCGTTCCTTCCAGAACACGGATGAAGCTCGAAGTTGCCCCGCCGGAGAGGATTTCCAGTTTTCTGCCCAGCTGTTTTTCCACGTTTTCTGTAATATCGACGAATTCCTGCAGTTTCTGCGGGGTTGCAACGACGGAGCCGTAGCAGCCGACGTTGATGCCGGTTCCGGCAAGCTGCAGGTTCGGAAGCTCATGTTCCACGTAAAGTGCAGTTCTTGCCAGTTCATTTTTGTCCCACCAGCCTTCCCGGAGGTCTCCGACGTCGGCCATAAGCAGGACCTTATGAATCTTATGCTGGCGGCCGGCTTCCCTATTCAGTTCCTCCAGAACGGACTTTTCGCTGTTCAGTGAGTAGTCACAGTATTTTACGACGTCCTCTGCGTCGCTGATCATCGGAACACGGATCAGCATGACCGGAAGATCGATTCCGGCTTTCTTTACGGCTGCGGCCTGATCCAGGCGTGATGTGGCCAGGGAAGAAACGCCGGCAGCCTGAAGCTGCCGGACTCCCGGGAGAAAGGCATGCATGCCCTTGATCACTCCGCTGACCTGAATCCCGCACTGCGCGCACTGATCAACAGCGTAAGCGGCATTTTCTCTCAGTTTGCCCAGGTCAATCCTGAGCTGCGGATAATACTGACTCTGCATGAATCCTCCTATTTTTCTTCTTTTACCGTGCCGCGGGCGGCCTTGATGGCGTCTTTTGCGTTCTGGCGGGCCTTACGGTCGATTTCTGCCTCACGCTCCAGCGTCTGTTTTCTTCCGACGATATAGACAAAATTGTCATCATCGACGTATCCCATATCACCGGTGTAGAACCAGCCATCCTTAAATGCAGCATCCGTTTCTTCCGGATCATCCATATATCCGTCCGCAACATTGGCTCCCTTGACGGCGAGTTCACCGATTCCGCGGCTTCCCTTTCCGATGACTTTAACCCGTACACCCGGAAGGATGTGTCCGACGGACTCAACCGGAACAGAATGAGCGGAATCCGGTGTCGCGGCGACCGCAGAACTGCATTCTGTCATTCCATATGCCTGCAGGACATTGATTCCCATCTCGCGGAAGAATTCTTCTACCTCCACTCTCGGCTTGCTGCCTCCGGAAATCATCATGCGGAGTTTTCCGCCGAATTTCTCGCGCACGTAGGACTCGTACGGGCGGAGGACGTATTTCTGCGTAAACGGAAGAACCTTTCCGATCTTTCTGAGGGCATCCAGACGACGGTCTCCGCCGCCTCCTTCGATGTGATCCCAGATCTCATCGAACAGCGCGTTCATCATAACCGGCTCCAGCAGCATAATCGTGGAAGCGGAATCTCTCAGATCCTGTTCCAGGCTGTCGGA
>JAJGAH010000333.1 GCA_020844525.1 Eubacterium sp. | reverse complement strand
GGCACTGAACGCCCGCTCAAGAAAAACAGGGCGGTCCGCCCTGTTTACAATTCGTGCCGATCTGACGATGACATCCGCATCGGCAAAGACCGAGTAGCTCAGGAAAACTTCCAAATGTGCATATTCGTCCGCGAGCTTTATCACAAGCGTCTCACAATTTTCTCCAAAGGAAGACGGAAGACCCGAAAGCGCGGGTTTTCCTTGTATTACTTCATAGGACTGATATGCTATTTCAATTCCTCTCTGTCCGTCCTTATTCTTTATATCGAGGCAGGCCTCACGGAAGTCACCCATACCAAAGCAGGAGTACTCTGGCTGAGCAGCTCCAAAATAAGAGACTTTTTCAGCGGGATTCACGGAGGGTACAAACGGAGTCTCATCACAGCGGGTGAGTGATACAAGATCTGTATCGGATATTCTGCCGCCATAGTGAACGTGAACAAGATATTTTCCGTCCACGATTGCCATGGCATAGCTTGTCTGCTTTGTATCGAGGCGGAACGTACTGTTTTTTTTGTCAATTGTGATCATTGTCTGTCCATTCCTTATTATTGTCTGCTCAACTGGATAAAGTTCGATCTTTCAATCTCAGCCAATATCTCCCATTGCTTCAAGATCAGTCATCAGCTTATTCAGCTTTTCTGCAGAGTCTGTAAGGGATGTGCCGCGGACGCCGCAGTAGAACTTGATCTTTGGCTCAGTACCGGATGGTCTTGCGCAGCACCACGCGTTATTATCGAGCTCATAGTAAAGCACATTGGAGACTGGAAGTGTAAGCTTTGACTTCTCGCCGGTCACGGTATCAAGCCGTTCACTGCTCTGATAATCACGAACAGCGAGCACACGATTGCCGCCAAGCATTTCTGCCGGATGCTGACGCATTTCCGTCATAATCCGGCGGATTTTTTCAGCTCCTTCGATGCCCTTAAAGGTAAGCGCGGTCAGTCCTTCTCTGTAATATCCGTACTTCTTGTACAGCTCTTCCATTGCATCGATTAATGTCATGCCCTGGGCCTTGTAAAATGCGGCCAGCTCAGCAAGCATCATGACAGCGGCACAGGCATCCTTGTCCCTTGCATATGTCCCGGGAAGACAGCCATAGCTCTCCTCGAGGCCGAATACATAATGATGGGAACCGGTTTCATCAAAAAATTTGATCTGCTCACCAATATACTTGAAGCCGGTAAGGACCTCGATCAGATCAACATCATAGGCTTTTGCCATGGGCTTTGCCATATCGGTCGTTACAATCGTCTCCACAAGAGCGGGATGATCGGGCATTGTCCCCATTTTCGTCCGTTCCCGCAGAATATACTCTCCGATCAGCATGCCGGACATATTGCCTGTAAAGCTGACGTACTTTCCTGTCTGTTTGTTCCGGCAGTATACACCGAGACGATCTGCATCCGGATCAGTGGCAAGGACAAGATCGGCCTTTTCCTCTTCTGCAAGGGCAAGCGCCAGCTTCCATGCGTTTGGGTCTTCAGGATTTGGATAGGCAACCGTCGGGAAATTTCCATCCGGAACTGCCTGCTGTGGTTCCACAATGACATGGTGAAAGCCCAATTCTCTGAGAATGCGGCGGACAGGAATGTTTCCGGTCCCATGCAGCGGTGTATAGACAATTTTCATGTCCTTCGCCTGCTCTGCAATGATTTCCGGATGGATGGAAAGCCCCTTTACATTTGCAATATAGGCGTCATCCATATCTGAACCGATTACGTTATAGAGCCCTCTGATTCTTGCTTCATCCTCCGGGATCGTCTTTGCTTCCGTGATGGCCACCTTTGCAACCTCTGCCATGATATTTTTGTCATGCGGAGGTGTAATCTGTGCGCCGTCCTCCCAGTAAACCTTGTATCCGTTATATTCTCTCGGATTGTGGCTTGCCGTGATCACAATACCGGCGATGCAGCCGAGCTGCCGCACTGCAAAAGAAAGCTCAGGCGTCGGGCGAAGCGAGTCAAATCGGTAAGTCCGGATACCGTTTGCGTTCAGGCAAAGTGCAGCTTCTCTGGAAAATTCGGGGGACATCCGTCTGGAATCATAGGCAATTGCGACTCCCTTGTTTTCACCTTTCTGCGCAATAATATAATTTGCCAGTCCCTGCGTTGCCTGCCGCACAGTGTAAATATTCATGCGGTTGGTCCCGGCACCGATCACGCCTCGCAGGCCGCCTGTCCCGAATTCCAACTGGCGGTAAAAGCGATCGCTAATCTCCTTTTCATTTCCTGCAAGGCTTTTCAGTTCTTCTTTTGTTGCAGTATCAAAATATGGGTCGTTAACCCATTGCGTATATCGTTCCCTAACGATGTCTTCCATTCTTTCCTGCATTCTCCTTCTAAAAAAAGATATTTGGTACAGATGCCCCGTCATCCAGGTGTTTCATTTATCAGAACTTGCCTGGCTGTTTATTCATCTGAACCGCTAATACTGTCAAATATTCTTGTGAGAAAAATAGAATTCACAAAGGCGGACGCGCCCTTTCCGATAAACATCCAGATCCAGAATACTTTGGAAAATGATGAGGGTGCGAGCAGAAACCACAGGAATGGCGCTGCATTTACTGCGGTGATCAGAAGAGTCACCGGGAGGTTGGTGGCTGCAACGCGCCATGCATTATTAAAGGTTCCTTTAACGGTATTATCAAAATGTGCAAGCAGAGGGTAAGCATAGCTGAACACGGCGATTGCAATGATGCCTGCAAAAAGAAGAATGCCGTATGCAATGGATGCGCCTGCCGTATTTATATTTTTCAGATAATGGAAATCAAAAACCAGCACAGCTGTGATCAGAAGAGAAAGCAGCGTGAAGGGCAGGCTTTCCCGGAAGTTTTCACGGAAGGATTTAAAAAAGCCTTTTGATACACTGCTTCCCTCGTCCCGGACGATTTTCATCGCGGAGTAGTAAAGCGCGGTGGTTGATGCGCCTATGGTTATGACAGGAAGGCAGCACAGAAGCCAGAGAAGATTGATTTCCATCAGGTTAAAGATGGTCGTCATGACAGAATAAAACGGATTGTCCATCTGAAAAATCGGTTTTCTGTTTTTTTTCTGTTCCATATGTGTCCCTCCTGCATGTTCCGCTGACAGCGTTTATCTCTTGCCCAGTTCCGTATCCTCTTCACGGGTAACGCTGTTCGCCTTGATATAATCGACAATTTCATCGACAGTGGTAAATGCCATTGCAACATAGCTGTCTGCAGCACCATAATAAATTGCAATTCTTCCGGTTGCAGAATCATGGATGGTGGCACAGGGGAAGCAGACATTCGGAACAAAGCCGCGCTCCTCGTACCAGTTCTCCGGTGTCAGAAGGAATGTCCGGCAGCGATATTTCACACGGCTCGGCTCATCAATGTCGAGGATGGCACCACCGATAGAATAGACAAATCCGTTGCAGGTGCCTGTGACGCCATGGTAGAACATCAGCCATCCCTCTGAGGTCTCGATGGGCGCAGCGCCTGCACCGATTTTAACAGATTCCCACCATTCCGGTGCCTTGCCCATTACATGACGATGCTTACCCCAGTATAGCAGATCCGGT
>JAJGAH010000332.1 GCA_020844525.1 Eubacterium sp. | reverse complement strand
CTCTGCCTTTTCCAGTCCTGTAAAAAGATTGTAGTATGCATTCAGTGTAAAGCGAAAATTATTCCACGGGTTTGCACAGTAGGCATCGACAATTGCCGTATCCCGCGTCAGCCAGTCATTGGCCGTCCGTGCCGGTTCAAACTTCTTGTTGTAAGAACCGAGTGCCATATTGTCAACCATTTTACTTCTGTATTTCCATCCCTTAAATGTGGCAATAGTCCGGCAGACCGCCTTCGCCGCCCGGAGTGTTCCCTTGCTCTGATAACCGGTTCCGGAAATAACAGCACCCGCAAGTCCTCTTCCATACTCCGTGATGTACTGCCTTGTCAGGAAAGAGCCCATACTGTGGCCCAGAATAAAGTAAGGTATCCCGGGATATTTCTTTTCTGTCATTTCCCGAAGTGTATGCATGTCCCCGATCACACAGGCGTTGCCATCTTTCTCTGCGAAGTACCCGTAGTCCTCTTCACTGACCACAGATGCCCCATGCCCAAGGTGATCATTTCCCACCACATAGATCCCCTTCGTGTTTAAAAGCCTGGCAATCCGGTCATACCGGTCTACAAACTCCACCATACCATGCACAATCTGTACGACAGCCTTCACTTCTCCATCCGGAATCCACTCCAATGCGTGAATCGATGTCCTGCCATCCTTTGACGGATATCTGAAATCCTTCTTCATACCCAAAAACCTCCCACTGTTTCGCCCGCATTTATGCCTGAAATGCTCCTCACACCTGAATCATTTCTTCTGATTTCGCAACAAAAAATGTAAATGTATCCGGGCTTTATAAAGCAATATTATAGCATATTCTACAAATAATGCTTTACATTTCCAGGATAATTGTACATAATTATTCGCATTCTTTTCGCAGTGGTTAGCGTGAATTGTCTATTTTAATCTCACTTCTATTGAATGTAGTGCATAAAGTGTATCGCATCAAGTGATTCTTTCCCGGATCAATATCCACATTTTGCCACAAAAAACAGGAGCATTTCTGCTCCTGTTTTTCATTCTGAAATCTATTTTACTGCGTCCTGATCCATCATGATTCAGGAAGAAGAACCATCCGGAAGCAGTCTTCTCACCGTTACGATATTGTCATAATCAGCATTGGTATAAGTAATTCCCTGTGCCTCATTTGCGGCGTTGATGATCTGCCCATTGCCTGCATAGATACCGACGTGGCCATCATAGCATATGACATCACCTACCTGCACATCAGAATAGGAAACCTCTGAACCATCATTCTCAATGTCCCAGGAAGTACGCGAAGTATTGATCCCAAAGTGGCTGTATACCTGCTGTACAAAACCGGAGCAGTCCACACCATTGGTAAGACTGTTGCCGCCATATACATACGGATTGCCCAGGAACTGCTGCGCATATGCCAGAAGTGCAGAACCAGATGCTGTAGATGTACTGCCCGTTGCCTGATAAGCCTGCTGTGCCGCCTGCCGCGCTGTGGAGACATCCGTTCCGGTGCTGGCTGCCAGCTGCTGTGCTGCCTGCTCAATTGCTGCAGAAGCAGCTGCGTTATCTGTGGTACTGCCTGTGCTTCCAGCAGCAGAAGAAGAGCCTGTATCCGAAGCAGCATAAGATGAAGTATTCGAAGAGCCCGCATTGGATGCTGCAGAAGCGGCAGAAGTACTGGAGCTGCCTGCAGAACCCGAACTCTGTCCGGCCTCTGACTGTGTCGCCTGCGTATCACTGCCGGAGCTCTGAAGTGTCACAACCTGACTGATGTACTGATTCTGCTGATCAATCAGTGCCTGATACTGGTCTGCCTTCTGATATGCATCTGCAATCCTTGCATCTGCATCGCTGTACTGCCCCTTCATCTGGGCAATCAGCGTCTCCAGACGGGTCTTGTCATTTGTCAGTGTATCCTTATTCTTCTGCAGCTGTGCTTCCTGATCATTCTGCTGCTGCTGAAGATTTGTGACCTTTGTAACAGAATCTGCATAGGACTGCAGCTGATCGCGGTCATACTTGTAAAGTGTGCTCGTATAGTCCTTGGAATTCAGCCATGCATTCAGATCACCATCCTCAAGAAAGACCTTGATCCATCCTGCATCTCCACCCTTTTCATAGATGTACTGAATACGCTTCTTCATCGCTTCATGCTGCGTATTACGATCCTCTGTGGCAGCTTCAAGATCAGTCTTTGTCTGCTCGATATCTGTTGCAAGGGAATCCAGCTTACTGTTTACAGAGTTGATCTCCGCAATAGTTGTGACAAGCTGTGCCTCCAGATCATCAATCTGTCCGAGAAGTTCCTGCTTCTGAGTCTCGAGGGCATCAATAGAACTGTTCAGTGAACTCTCAGATGTGGTCGTGGCTGTATCATCTGCCCTTACCGGAACAACTGGTGACGCTGCCAGGGCTATAATCAATCCGATAACTGCTAATTTCTTTCTTTTCATCCGACAATCTCCAAAGCGAATTATTATGCTATCAGAGCATAGTAATAAAAACGAAACATTTCATTAATCTTTTCAATAATAACATAACTATTCAGGTGTTACAAGTGTGGAAAGCCTATATTCGCTTCGAAAATTAAACTTTTTTAATAATTTCAACGCAAAAAAGACACGTTTTATTAAACTTATTCTGATCATCCGGTTCATCGGCGTTTCTGAAATTTATCAGCCTCAAAACAGCAGCGCAAACCATAATTCGTAATCCATAATCGCGGAACGCTCTCAGCTGGGACTTGCAAGAAGAATCACCATCTCTGCAGTCTCAACGATCTTTGTTCCTGAATCCATCGCACATTTCTGCAGATAACGATGTGCCTCCGGTTCTGTCATGTGGTTCCGTTCCATCAGGATTTCCTTTGCCTGGTCAATCTTCTGCTGGTCCGCCTCATTCCTTGGTGCAGGCTTCTCCTTCTTCCTCCGAAGAGGGACCTCTCCCAGCATCGGAAGCAGCGTCTGCAGAAGCTCCTGCACCTTCAGCGGCGTCGGCAGAAATACAGTGTTGGGTGGGATGGATGTGTCATCCACATTTCTCGGAGAAGTTGCCAGAAGAACCTGAAAATTTTCCGCCAGTCCTTCTGCCAGATCCAGGTAGATACCGTCAGACAGATGATAGCCGCAGATAACCACTCCGCCATACAGCGTACTGGCAAGCGATATAGCACGATCGACCGTCGTACATACACCATTTACATTCAGGCCGTGACGAATCAGAATTGCACGTATTCTTTTGGCGTCTTCCAGTTTGGAATATGCAACAATAATACTACGCAATAGCTTTTCCTCAATCCTTACGCAATTGTCACTGTCGAAATGTCTCCAGGTCAGAACCTTCCGAGATATGTCTGGATCTCCCAGTTCGTCACGACCGAGCGGAAAGCTCTCCACTCTCCCAGCTTTTCCTTCTTATACAGATCATAAATGAGGTCACCAATCACTCTTCGTACCATGGGATCCTGATCCGCATAATCCATGGCCTCACCCAGCGTCTCCGGAAGCGTATCAAGATGCATGTCCTTCAGGTCACGTCTTGATTTCCCAGCAAGACTGATATCCGCTTTCTTTG
>JAJGAH010000331.1 GCA_020844525.1 Eubacterium sp. | reverse complement strand
CCATGCCTGTACCTCCCGTGAAAATGTTTGATAACTTGAAAAACTGAGAAAAGGTTTTCTGAGTTTTTAAAGTTATTCTAACAAAGAGATCCGGAACAAGGAAGGTGACGGGTTATTTACCATTTACATTAAAACAGTCTGGAAAGAAGGTCAACAGAACTTTATCATCGAGATTTTATAAGCAGGCTAAAAAGAGTCCGGCCAAGGCTTTCTCGTTGCTAGATGATTATATAAAGGTTTACGAGGACAGGCTGACGAATTACAGGAGTGTTTTTGAAAAAAGATTTGGGGAGATATCAGAAAAAATAGGCACGTATTTCCCTGACAGGCTTTCTGTAAAGGAGCAGGGTGCATTTGACCTTGGATTTGCTCAGCAGAAACAGGCATTTTATAAGAAAAATGAAGAAACCAGTACTGATTTAGAAGATGATAAAAACGGAGGAAAATAATCTATGAAACTCAAGAATCGTTATGAATTTATGCTTCTTGTTGAAGCTGAGAACTGCAATCCAAACGGAGACCCAGATATGGGCAATCTCCCGAGACAGGATCCGGATACCGGATATGGTTATATAACTGATGCAGCTTTGAAGAGAAGAATCAGAAATTATGTAATGGATGCTTATGGTGATAAGCAGGGGATGGATATTTTTGCAAAGAATGGCACTTCGATTAATAAGGAAATCCTTGATGCATGTATTCATTCTGATGAAGAAAAAAAGAATGGAAAGAATATCTCTCCAGCTGAAGTCTTCTGCCAGAAATACTGGGATGGGCGTACATTTGGAGGAGTGCTTTCTACAGGAAGAAATGCTGGTCAGATTAGAGGAACAGTTCAGCTGGCTTTTGCAAAATCAGTAGACCCGATAGATCCTCAGAGCATCACTGTCACAAGGATGTATTATACAGATGGCAATTTTAACACCTTAAAAGAGTTTGATGAGGCTGATGCAAAAATGGATCCTGACAAGAAACGTACTATGGGTACAAAACAGTTTATCCCATACGGTCTCTATCTCGTAAAGGGTACAGTTAGCGCAAATCTTGCAAGGAAGAATGGCTTCTCAGAAGAAGATTTGGATGTTCTTTTTGAAGCACTGCTTCAGATGTATAATAATGATGTTTCTTCATCAAAGACTGGTATGAGTGTGGTATCTCCGCTTATTATTTTTAAGCATATAGGTGTTGCAGATGCTAATAACGATCCCGAGCAGAAGGAGAAGGAGGCAATGCTGGGATGCTGTGGAGCTCACAAGCTGTTTGATCTGTTTCATGTTTCTAAAAAGGAAGATGTAGATACTCCGAGAGCATATTCAGATTATAATGTTACACTTGATATCTCAGATGTACCATCAGGAGTAGAGATAGGAATTAAGGATAATCCTTTTGATAATGTTACATGGGGTAAAGACGAAGTCGGAAAGATGAATCTGGACGATATTAGTTTTAAGTAAGGCCTATGGAAGAATCACAAAGTGAAATCCTCTTATCCTGGATAAGCGAATACGCATACTGTAGTAGAAGATTTTATCTCAGGTATGTAGAATGTATGGATTTGAAATCCTCGGCGATGGTAGAAGGCAAGTATGAGCACAGAGTTGTAGATGACAGACATATAACTAAGAGGGGACCACATATAGTGGTTTCCAGGTTATATGTCTCATCTGAAAAGTATCAGATTCATGGATTTTGTGATAACGTAGAATTTGATGAAGATACAGACAATGGGTCATATATAGCTTTTCTTAATGGTGTATATTCAGTAAAACCTGTCGAATTTAAACACGGAAAACTGCGTGATGAACGTGAATATGAAATGCAGTTGTGCGCTCAGGTATTTTGTCTTGAGGAAATGTATGATACTCATATTGATAAAGGGATTATTTATTATGCAGATTCCAAGGACAGACTTGATATAGAGGTATCTGATGAACTGAGACGAGAGACAGCAAATACAATAAAATCCATCCGTGATGAGCTAAAAGAATTGTATTCTGGGAAAAATGCAGATTCTATTTTTCCAATTAAGTATCGGAAAAGATGTGAGAAATGCGCTCTCTATGATGTATGCGAGCCAAAAGGACTTGCGGTTACAGCATATATGAAAAAATTATGGGCTATGGGGTGCAAGAATGATAGTAGTAGGTAAAATACTTTACATAATGACTGATGGCCTCTACCTGAATGTGGATCATGATTCTGTTGAGATAGGGAAGGATAAAAGAATTATTACAAGAATTCCTCTTGTTTCACTATCACAAATAATAGTCATTGCGAATGTAACTATTTCAGCTTACCTTCTTTCGTCTTGCAACAGATCAAAAATCAGCATTTCTTATATCTCTCCATTTGGAAGGTATCTGGGCACTTTTAACGGGACAGAAGTTGGTAATGTATCTCTCAGAATGAAACAGTATGACGCTTTTAAAAGTGAAGAAAAGATAAAAATAGCTAAGAATATTGTTTTAGGGAAAACAGTCAATCAGATGGCATTTTTGGCTAGATACAGCGCCAGACATCCAAATGTTGAGAAGGTTAGGTCCTACCTGGCATCTGAAATAAATGTCTTGTTGGATAGTGATTCAGTAGAACAGATAAGAGGGATAGAAGGAGATTGTGCAGCAAAATATTTTTCCACGTTTGATGAATTGCTGGAAGGCTGCGATAGTGAAATGAAGTTTGTTGAGAGATCAAGACGGCCACCGAAAAACTGTTTTAATTCGCTGTTATCCCTTCTATATACGATTGAAACTACTACATGCACAGCTGCAGTTTGTGCATATGGACTTGATCCTTATTTGGGCTACTTACATGAGATTCATCCAGGTAGAGCTTCACTTTCTTGTGATTTAGTCGAGGAATTCAGGACACCAGTTATAGATTCATATGTAATAAAATCGGTCAATCTAAAGAAAATTACGGCAAAAGATTTTGAAGAATCAGAAGGTACATTTTCTTTGACTTCTGAAGGAAAGAAGAAGGTCTTGACTGATTGGGAAAAATATAAAGAAACGAAAGTGGGATATAAGCTATGGGATAAAGAAGTCCCTATAAAAGTTCTGCCTTTTTTACAGGCTCAATTATTGGGACAGTACTTACGAGGAGATATTTCTGAATATCCACCTTTTACGGATTGGAGGTGACTTTTATTGCTTTATCTGCTGACTTATGATATTGATACTGAATCTGATAAAGGTCGCCGGCTGCAAAAGGTTGCCAAAATTTGTGAATCTTACGGTCAGAGAGTGCAGAACTCGGTTTTTGAGCTGAATTTGGATCCAACGAAAATGACTGAGTTGAAAATAAAGCTTGATGAAATGATTGATCCGGATATTGATTCTGTGAGAATTTACAAGCTTGGAAAATATATGAAATATGACGTATACGTCCTCGGGAAAAAGGAAACAGTAGAATTAAGTGAACCTGGAGAGTATGAATTTTTTTCTGTAAAAACAGATCTTTCATGAAAAGTTGCAGTGATATAGATTAAAATATTTTAAATATATTCTTCTGTATCACTTGAGTATAATATTGCATAGATCAGCTGTCC
>JAJGAH010000330.1 GCA_020844525.1 Eubacterium sp. | reverse complement strand
CAGGCCGCGCAGGAAGCTGCGGTCCCGGCACCGGGAGACAGGTATCCTTCCGGAAAACCGGGACAGTCCTTTTCTTCCGGGTGGCAGAAAGAACAGAAGACAGGAACAAAATCCTGGGCCGAGGAACAGCAGCTGCGGGAAGCGGAAGAGAAGGATCTGCAGCAGATTTTTGATAATACCTATACCGGGTCCAGCTGGCAGACACCTCTCCATCATCATGCGCCTGCCTGGTCGAATGATTCCGGCATCTGGAGCCGTGATGGATCTCTGGAAAAAGCGGAAGCAGAGAAACCGCAGCAGAAGGACAGCATGAAAACACCTCCCGCAAAGCCTCCGAGAAAGAAAGAGGAATATCTCCTGGTTGACGGATACAATATGATTTTTAACTGGGAGGAGCTCCGGAAGCTTGCCGCTGTGAATATGGACGCTGCCAGAGACCGGCTTATCGAAATCCTCTCCAATTTTCACGGAACAAGACCGGGCACACTGATACTGGTGTTTGACGCTTACAAGGTGCATGGAGGGAGAGGCGAGGTATATCCATATCACAACATCTATGTCGTATTCACAAAGGAAGCGGAGACAGCAGATGCCTACATTGAAAAAACCGTCCACAGGATCGGCCATCAGGGAAATGTGACGGTCGCAACCTCCGACGGCCTGGAGCAGATCATCATTTTCGGAGATGGAGCGCGCCGCATGTCCGCCAGAGAGCTGCTTCTGGAAATCGAGTCCTCTCAGGCTGAATTGCGCAGCAGGTATAAAATATAATAATATTTGGGGCAATAGGTACGTATTCAGGAAATTGTGTTTAAATCCGAACATCTGCAGACATGCCAGAAGTACTTGGTGATGAAATTTTGCGTTGTTCAGAAAAAGTCAACTGTCTGAGCTGCAGAATGCAGCGAGTTTTGACTTTTTCTGAACGTCTTTAGCAAAATTGAAGAACCGTAGTACTTCTTGCGTGTCGAAGCCGTGAGGATTTAAAGACAATTTCATAGGCTCAAGGCTCACATCTTTTACCCCAATACCATAAATACGTAAAAATACCGTTAAAAACAGCAACCTGTCCTGTTCGTTGCATTTTATGTCTTTAACTAAAATGATGTCTATGCTATAATGGGAAACAGATTTGAAAATGTGTTTCTGAAACTGCTCAAAAAAAATACAATCTACATATTCCTGCGCAGTGCCTTTCTGCCAGGTGCATCGATGGAGGCTTATCATGTACAATACCAAGAAAATAGCAGATGACTTATACTGGATCGGCGGATCTGACCACAGAGTTCCTCTTTTTGAAAATGTCTATCCGATCCCGGAGGGTGTCTCCTATAACAGCTACATTCTGACCGACGAGAAAACAGCTCTGCTGGACACTGCGGATCATTCCATTAGCGACAGGTTCTATGAAAATGCCGCGCATGTTCTCGGCGACAGGAAGCTGGACTACATCATTGTAAACCATATGGAGCCCGATCACAGCGGAACGCTGAAGGGAATGGCATCCCGTCATCCGGAGGCCATCATCGTATGCACCCAGAAGGCAAAGACCATGATCTCCCAGTACTTTGATACTGACATCAGCAGCAGAATCCAGATTGTAAAGGAGGGTGATACCCTTTCTCTTGGCAGACATACGCTCACCTTCATCCAGGCCCCGATGGTTCACTGGCCGGAAGTGATGCTCACCTTTGATACGACAGACGGCACGCTTTTCTCTGCCGACGCTTTCGGCACCTTTGGCGCATTAAGCGGAAATCTTTTTGCAGATGAATATGATTTTGAGAAGGACTGGCTTTGCAGAGCCCGCAGATACTACACGAACATTGTCGGGAAATATGGCACGCAGGTAGTAAATGTGCTGAAAAAGGCGGCAGCCCTTGATATCAAACGCATCTGCCCGCTGCACGGTCCCGTCTGGAGAGAAAATCTGGGATGGTTTATTGACAAGTACCAGAAGTGGAGCACATACACACCTGAGGACAGATCAGCACTGATTGTATACGGCTCAATTTATGGTCACACAGAAAATGCCGCGGATATTATTGCCGGAGAACTGGCAGACAGAGGCATCCGGAATATTGCAGAATATGATGTCTCCGCAACCGATCCGTCCTATCTGGTAGCAGAAGCCTTCCGCAGAAGCCATATTATAATCGCCTCCGCAACCTACAATAATGAGATTTTCACAAAGATGGAGCATTATTTGCTGGAGCTGAAGGAGCATAATCTGCAGAACAGAACCATTGCCATTGTGGAGAACGGCACCTGGGCACCACAGGCAGGCAAGAAGATCCGTGCGATGTTTGAACAGATGAAGAACATGACCATACTTGATCAGACAGTAACCATCAAATCCTCCCTGAAGGCAGACCAGCGCCCGGACCTCATCTCACTTGCAGATGCGATGGCGGCTTCCATAAAGGGAGAATAATCGGGGATATTCAGAAACATATGGCATCGTAACAGAGGATGGTGATTTCGTGCCGGACGCAAATATAACCAAAAACGCGCTTGCTTCTTCCATGAAAAAGCTGATGAAGGAAAAGCTTTTTGAGAAGATCAGCGTAATTGACATCTGTGAAGGCTGCGGGATGAACCGGAAAAGCTTTTATTACCACTTTAAGGACAAGTATGATCTGGTAAACTGGATTTTCTATACAGATTTTATCAAGACAGCCAGTAAAAGATCCTATTCCGACGGGTGGGACCTTATGACTGCGCTTGTGGAGCTTTTTTCAAGTGACCGCGAATTTTACAAGGCTGCACTGGAAATTAAAGGGCAGAATTCCTTCCGGGATTACTTCTATGAGGCCACCGTCCCGATCTTTTCCATGTTTTCAAACTCTCCGCAGCCCGAAGATGCGACATTGGACGTACATTATTTCACCGACGTTTTTCTGGTGATCATGTACCGGTGGCTGAGTGAAGAAAAAGACCAGACACCGGAGGAATTCATCCACAGATTCAAGCAGGTGCTGGTCAGTATCGGCAGATACATTATGGAGACGGATGCAGAGCAGACGGTTTCATAACCATTTTAAAACAGCCACAGGTTCCCGCATGGCAGCGCGGCAATCCTGTGGCTGTTTTCAGATGTTATGTGATTTTGTATCAGACCTTATGTTATGATGCTCTGTGGTAATGATGAATCCTTAATACTGAGCGGGTGAACTGTTATTTTTCATATGTGTGCCTTAACTATTCACAGGCTTTTTGGGGAGCCCGACAGAAAACAGCTGGTCCAGCGCAGTTGTGTGCCGGAAATCGGATATGGTCTCTGCAGCGGTCTTGATGTCTCCATTCTCGAGCAGCTCTAAATAGCATTCATCCTCAGATATGATATGGCTGATCTGCAGCGAATCGCCCACCAGATCAAACAAAATCATCGGATATTCCGGATGGGTACGCAGAGAACGGCAGTACTTTGCAACCCTCGCCCCATTTCTCCGGGAACAGGTATCATCACTTACCAGCAGATTGATGCCGGTATTCATTCTGGCAAGCTCTTCGGCTTTCTGATCATTATACCAGGCGGCAGCATCCTCATT
>JAJGAH010000329.1 GCA_020844525.1 Eubacterium sp. | reverse complement strand
CAAAGTACCTTCTGAACGATCCATTATCCGCAAAAATATGATACCCCTCCGCGATGGAAAGCCCGTTACTCGCCGTAATCAGAATGGCGTCCGAGTTTTTCAGCCAGTCTTTTGCCTCTTTATAATCGTTTACTTTATATTCCATCATTTTTCACCCTCTACGATCATACAGCTGTGACTTCCTCTCCATTTGACTTCTTACATCCTCCAGCACTTTCCCAATATCGGCCTGGATAGCCAGTCCCCTGTCTTCAATTGCCTCCGGCAGGAACGCATAATCCTTGTTCACAGAAATATACGTCGTCTGTGGCAAACTGTTCACCAGTTCCCAGAACGGCTCCTGGATGAACATCGGTGTGAGTCTTCCGACGCCGAGTTCCAGGAAAAGAATCTTCTCGTCCTTATGCGCGAGAATGTAATCTGATATCTTCTGATATTCCTCTTCGTACTTCTTTCCGGTCAGGAAATTCCCATAACCCCGGACCCACGGAAACGCCTCAGCGCCGCAGTGCGGGCAGCGCGGGATCAGTTCCTTCGGCACTTCCGTGCCCTCACCCATGGCATCGATCATCTCCTGCACCGGTTTCACGGCATCCCATACCTCATCCGTGCAGCACCTGGAGCACTGGAAGAAGCGATGGTCGCCCTGAATCTGGGCGACTTTAGACTCCGGATACAGCTTTACGAACTGGGTGTCCTGATTTGTGGTCAGTACAAAGAATTCTTTATCCGCGAGGACCGCATCCAAATCCAGGTAGGGCTTCCGAACCTCCGCATGCTGGGTGGTATGCAGGAATGTTGCCATATATCCCCAGAACTCCTCACGGGAATCCCAGTGGGCAAACGCACCAGCAAAAGCACCTTTGAATCCGTATTTCTCCGCATACTTTCCGAAATATTTCCGGTAGGAGGCGTTGTCTTCATAATAGAAATCCCCGCCGCCTGCCGCGGAAAGGCCGGATGCTCCTCCGATGATCACGCAGTCCGCGTCCTTCACTTTCTGAACAAAATACTGAATCTGCTCTTCATAAGGGAGCGGCTCTTTCTTTGTCAGCGGAACCACAGTCCTGCCGGATGCATATACGTTGTAATATCTGGAATAATTGCTCATCTGTACTTCATTTACAATCTGCTCATAAAAGGTCATGATTTTCATTCCTCTCTCATTTTTGATTCTGCGATACAAGATTAGCGACAGTTTATTGACACCCTGTCTATAAACTAATATACTTAAATTTGGAAAAATGAGAAGAACACATTCTCTCAAAAGAATAACTCCCGTACAGAATTGCAAAACTGTACAGGAGTTTCTCATGATCTGGAATATTCAATTGCAGATATCAGAGAAAGACGGTGAATAAAATGAAGTCAGCAAATCAGAAAAAGACTGACCGAAGAACGTTATACACACAGATGGTCATCAAAGACGCGCTTTTGGAACTGAATAAAGAAACCGCCTATGACAAGATCAATGTCACTATGGTCTGCAGGCAGGCTGAGATTGCCCGTGCTACCTTTTACCTGCATTTTGACAGCCTGGATGAAGTACTGGACAGTGTCATCGATGACGCCCTCCTCTTTTCAGAGAGCGGCTCCGGAACGGTTGTTGATGTACTCGATATTATCCGCAGCGGCAGGTCAGATGTGCTCCGTGAGAACGAAACCGTCCTGCCCGCCTGCCAGCGGATCGCTGATTCTGATAAATATCATCACTTGTTTATGGACGTATCTGTCAGCGACCATATCATCCAGAGGATTGCCGCTCATGAGCATGACAAAGTTATCCCGGATCTTATGGTGCATACCGGCCTCGCCACAGATGAAGCCGAGATGCTTTTTAAGTTCATCCTTAACGGATCTTTCGCTGTAAACAGGAGCCTTAGCTGGGAGAAAAATGAACGATGGTACCGGTACCAGAAGATCCTTGGCAGATTTATTAATGCCGGGATAGAGAGATAATCACATCGCCACTTCTGTTACCATCCCCGCCTTCATGGTAAAGCGCATTCTGTCCGGGAAGACTTCGATCTTTTCAACGAAGTCCCGGACGAGCTTGTCATCATAAGCCAAGGCATCACCCTTACTGGCCTCCAATCTTTGCGCAGGGCCGCGATGCACTCCTCGTTACGGGTGAAGAATGCCTGCTCCTCTGTTAGCTTTACTTTCTGCTCCCGGAGCTCCTGGATCTCATCCACCAGGCTGTTGTACTGATCGTTATCCTTCACCATTTCGACCACCAGCGCCTGCAGGTCGGTAAGTTTCTGGTCGATGGCTTCGATCTGCTCCTGGCGATCTCCGCCGGTCTCGTTCAGGCCAGGTTTCCTTCCTCATCCCTAGTGTAGCCGAATGTTGGTGCCTGGCACCAACGTGGTCACCATCAATAGACAATATCTACAAAGTTGTCCATGGTCTTTCCGTATAATTGACCGCATTTTTTCTCCCAACATAATAGACGTCCTGAATGGCATGAAAAAAATAAGTGCAGATGTCAGAGTTAATTACTCTCTAACAACTACACTTTTATGGTACTAAAAAGCACCGGCTCATCACCGATGCTCAACACGATTTTTACCTTATTTCAGAAACTCTCCCGGAGAAACAATTCGGGGATATGTAATTCCTGACTCAAGAAAGTCTTTATCTCCAGTCAAAATCACATCGGCGCCTGATGCAACTGCCGCCCTGAAGATTGGCCGATCCTTTTCATCCCGGATTTTCTGTTCGTCTGCTATTTCTGATTCTGGAACCTTTACGATTGTGACTGCTGTCATTAACATAGACAGAAATGTATTTAGCACGGATATCTTTCCCGGCATTTTTCTCTTAAATACTTTCTTCAGTTCATCAATATTAATCTCGCATACAATCGCATCATTGGGTTCTGTTAGTGCCTTGTAAAGAGCACTTGCAGGTGTGCTTCCGGGAAAAAGTGCTGCTGAGAAGAGGACGTTGCTGTCAATAAATACCTTCATCCTCAATCCTCATCTCTAATAGACTTCATCAGATCGTTAACGTCCTGTTCCGATTCAAGCCCCAGCTTTTCTGCTTCACCTTTAAGCTGCTCCTGCAAGTATTTCATTGCAAAAACAGCTGAGTTCACAACAGTGACCTTTCCATGATCAACCACAAATGTCACACGGTCCCCATTACCAACGCCCAGAACCTCTCTGACATCTTTGGGTATTGTCACCTGTCCTTTCGACATTACCTTAGCATCATCCGTAAAAGTGCTCTTATCTAATATTGCTTCCATAATGTTCGCCTCCTTCCACGAAAGTAGGGTATTTCCTACTTTTATTATAACGAAGGCTGTCAAAATATCAAGCACTAAATCTTAACTTCCAGCCTTTTTGACGCTCAACCAGTCAGCCGATTGAAAGCAATTGAAAACCAATCAACAACAGTTGAGCACAGTTGAACTAATTCAATCACAGCTAAAAAATAATCGATAGAGTCCGTATAATGGTGTAAATTCAATAATTCAAAAGAGCCAATGGCTCAGCCCTCAGGTATAATGAGAATCGCGACATTCAACATAGTACCGAAAGGAAAACCAATGG
>JAJGAH010000328.1 GCA_020844525.1 Eubacterium sp. | reverse complement strand
TTGCCTCCACGTTCATTGGATTTGTAACCGAGGTGGCTGTCCATCTCTCCCTGCAGCATGGCTTCGAACATAGGTCCGAAGATATCCTTCAGTGCATCCTGCATTTCATCAACATTTTTAGGCTGATATTCATCGATGATCTTCTGGGCAATCGTTCTTCCGGTATCGTTCTTGTCGCGTTTTCTACGTTGTTTCTGATTAGCTTCTAAGTCCAGGAACTGCCCTTTCTGAATGTCCACATCCTGCTTCTTCGCCTGTCCAATTCACCGTCTCAAAAGGCCGCCGATTGGATGGCGGCCTTCGTCTCTACATTACGATGATGTTCTCATGTTCGCTGACGTATTTCACCATATGATCGTCAATCAGCCGTTTCCTCTGCTGATAGGCGTACATCAGGCTTTTTTCGCAGAATCGGTTGATCATACGCGGTATTCCGCAGGATTGTTTGTAGATTTCCTCCACAGCTCCATCAGTGAATATCTCCTGTCTGCATTCCGCGTAACTGAGGTGTGCGCGTATATATTTTTCTGTCTCCGCCCGGTCCAGATGATGCAGAACACAGCTGATATCAATGCGCTGACGAATCGCTGCATATGCAGGCTTACGGAGTTTCTGATCCCATAATTCACTCTGTCCGGATAAAATCAGCGCCAGAGGACTTTCCGAATCAAAGCGGTAATTTAGGAGAAACCGGAATTCTTCAATGGTTTCTTTTCCAAGAAGGTGCGCTTCATCCAGAATACAGACCAGCTTTTTATGCTGAACGCCGCGGATAATTTCAATTTCCTTCAGCAGCATTCTTTTGGCATCTCCCCGGTAGAATCCCGCTTCCAGTCCCAGCTGATCCAGAAGCCCTTTGTAAAACCACCGCGGAGTAAGTTTGGAATCCGAAAGATACAGAAGAATATACCGATCCTTCGGCAGTGTCATCGCAAACCGCCTGATTAATGTGGATTTTCCACAACCTGGATCAGAGGTAAGAACCGCGAACAGCTGCTTTTCTGCTGCGTACCTCAGCCTGCCGAGTGCTTCATCCAGCTTCGGGGACTGGTAGAGCTGTTCTACAGGGACGTTACGGACAAACGGTGTATGCGTCATTTCAAAGAATTCTTCATACATGATCATTCACCATCCTTCCCGTAATCTGCAAAGGAAATGGCGTCGGTTTTCTTTTCGACAGTCTGCTTCCGTTTCTTCCGCAGAACCTTAAGAAAACGTGAAGCTTCCGGCTCTTCAGGAAGAAGGGCGGCAGGAACCGGTTCCGATGAGTCGCAGTAGGAACCGATCTGAATCGGTTTTGCCTGGATCGGATCCATGTTTCTGCTGTAGACGGTAATCTGATCCCGGCTGACAGGATCATAACCGATTTCTACTTCCGCACCGATCAGAGATGTGCTGACCTCGTAGGTGATCCCGTGGAATTTCAGGCACCCTGCCGAATCAACACGCCGCTTTTCACGATGCTGGAACGCTTCTCCAATGACCGATGCATCAAGGAAGGTCAGACGCCTCTGGTCCCGATGCCACTCCACTTCCGGACTAATTCCAAGAAGAGATACCGGAATTCCCTGACTTTCATAGTATTCCCGGATACCGTCATGCGGCCGTTTCTGGTAATATTCTTCCAGATAGGCAGTCCAGGCCGCGTTCAGTTCTTCCAGAGTCTTTATCTGATCGGCTTTTGCTTCTGCAAGAAAGTCGTCTGTGACCTGATGGAACTTCTCGATCTTTCCTTTGGATTTCCCTGAATACGGCGGTGCATACCGGACCCGGATATCCAGCCGCTGAAGTGCACGGACAAGTTGTTTGGAGCGGTACTGGGCTCCATTATCGATATATACGCTGTCAAAGCGTCCATGCTTGAGAATGGCCTGACGGAAGGTATCTTCCACAATCTGCGCGCCCTCATTGTCGTAAAACTGCGAGTGCAGGATGTAGCGGGAATGGTCATCCAGTACAGAGGAAAGATAGGTCTTTTTCTTCTGTCCGTTTTTTCCAATTGGAAGATAGATGCCTTCTTTGATATCCGCCTGCACAAGCATCATTCGGTTCGGCTTACAGAAGCGCTTGGAGGAAGTTTTCCTGCTTTCCATGTATCTCTGCATCTGACGCCGCCCAAATCCCGCATCGTAAAGGTGCCTCTGAAGCGTTGAACGTTTTAATTTCCCAGGTTCTGCTTTTCCTTCCCCTTCCAGGATAAAGATAATCTGCTCAACACTGCGTCTTGGAACTTCCCGTTTCAGCTGGATTGCTTCCTGCAGCAGCTCATCAAAATTCTCCGGGAGTTTCCTGCTCCTATGATTATCTCTGCTTCTGGGCTTCAGGCCGTTAAATCCTTCTTTCCGGTAGGCCTGTTCATATCTGCGGATGGTCCGCTCACTGCAGTGTGCCTGCCTGGCAATTCTATGCCTTATCTGCACCCGCATGGACCGGTCCATGCTTTCAACCAGAAGAGGGGCTATGAGCATCAGGCGCTCCTGTGCCTGCTCTTCCTTCCAATCGTGAACTTCTTTTTTTCGATTCATTGTTCTTCACCTCCTGCCTCAAGAGTACAGCAGATGAAGAAAGGACACCGGACAAGTCAGGTGCACATTTTGGACCCTCTGGCTGCAGCATCATTTTTCCTGCAGCATTAATCATGATCCGGTTCAATTTAGCCAGCCACTGCTGGCCTTCCTGACGAAGCCCGTCGAAAAGAGAAACAGAAGAATACAGCAGCTGCTCAGGATGTGGCAGGATGGATGATACGGCTGCTTTCAGAAGTCCGTTAATCTGGCTGTGGTTCTCTCGGATCCAGGAGATCCAGCGTTTCATGGTACGTTCACAGGGTGCTGCGCAGGTTGTGCTGTCATTGATCGTAGAAATGCCATCGACAACATTTTCAATGATTTCCGTTTTGAACTGCTTATACGGAGTAACACAGTCCGGAAGTTCAACATGCAGATGTCTGCAGCTGACGCACTTCAGACGCCGAACCATCAGAAAATCAACCTCTTCCGAATATCCGCGCATGATTCTGCGCCGCCGGTCGCGGTAGACCAGTTCGCCTCCGCAGAAAGGGCAGATTGATTTTTCCAGAGAGATGACGGTGAATGTGGAATTATTCTGGTTGCGGCGGAGCCGATAGTTTGATACAATAATCATGGTTTGAGGAGATCTCAGAGAGAAACGATGGGTTTAGAATGTTACTCTCTGGGGTCTTTTCTTTTTTGAAAAATGAAGTTCAGGTTTCTATGGACATTGTATCGGGCAGTTTCTGGACATGCAAGCAAATCAGATCATGGACGTTTTAATAGAGGCGAAACATTATTAAATATCATTAAATGATTTTGATTATGTAAAAAACTTTTGATTTTCATAGCAACAATGCTGCCAGATTTGGTATAATCACAGTCGACCGTCAGAAAAAAGATTATGCGCATACTCGTGTATGGACTGTATAATCATTGAAGCATAGCACTTATGCTTCAATCTGTCTGAAAGTTCCCACTCAATTCAATCGCAATTTTCACGATAGTGAAGATGCATTTACGATCATGAAAATAGAGTGGAGTAAAAATGCCCAACTCG
>JAJGAH010000327.1 GCA_020844525.1 Eubacterium sp. | reverse complement strand
GTCTGCGGTCCATTGCATCCGGAAACTTCTCCATATATGTTTTCTCCGCTTCCATGAACTCGCTTGGCTTGCAGTAGAATTCGGAAATCTTCAGCTTTCCGCCCTTTCTGCTGTGCATTGGATCGATCAGAAGGATGCTGGAATACTGGTGCGGAATGAGTTCCTCCAGGTGGGATAACAGTTTGCTCTTAAGATCCTCGAAATTGATGGCCGTATACAGAGAATATAAAAGGTTATCATAGGCAAGAAAATTATCCATCATTTCACATACCTCCTACATTTACCAGGCTGCGATACCAATCACCTGTCCGGACTTCCGTGCATGCATTCATGCGACATATCTGCGTGTTTATCTGGCATTCATACAATAAAAAAAGAGGCACTTCCTTCTTCAGGAAATGCCTCTTTGCATTTACAAAGAGTATTCTACCAAATCTTTCTCAAAAAATCCAGTACTATTTTTTATTTTATACTTATTTTTCAGCAGGCGCTGCTGTTCTGCGGCTTTACAGACCGTTTGCCTGTCACGTTCTGCTCTATTCTTTGGCTCTATCTTGACAACATCGCGCGGCGTGTTGTACTTTACGTAATACAGCCGGCAGCTTTTGATCCAGTCATTAATGGATTGCATTAATAGATTATGCGTAAGCTGCCATTATAAGCTGTATCAAATCATGAGAAAAAGGTGAATCGCTATGCTGAATCAATTTTCCCGCACCCAGCTTCTTCTGGGGGCGGATGGAATTCATAAAATGCAGAATGCCCGGGTCATCGTATTCGGCATCGGTGGTGTCGGCGGATATGTGGTAGAAGGGCTTATCCGCGCCGGTCTTGGCGCCATTGATCTGGTGGACGACGATAAGGTCTGCCTGACAAACGTAAACCGTCAGCTCATCGCCACCAGAAAGACCGTCGGGAAATTCAAGGTGGATGTGATGAAGGAAAGAATTCTGGACATCAACCCGCATGCAGAGGTTACACTGCACAAATGCTTTTTCCTTCCGGAGACAGCAGACCAGTTTGATTTTTCGCAGTATGACTACGTGGTCGACTGTGTGGATACGGTCACAGCGAAGGTGGAGATTATCATGCAGGCGAAAAAGACCGACGTTCCTGTGATCAGCTGTATGGGAGCCGGTAATAAGCTCGATCCCTCCCAGCTGCACGTCGCCGACATTTACAAGACCACCATGGACCCGCTGGCAAAGGTCATGCGCCATGAAATGCGCAAGCGCCACGTGAAAAAGCTCAAGGTCGTCTATTCTACAGAGAAACCGACTCGCCCGCTGGAGGACATGTCCATCAGCTGCCGTACCAATTGCATCTGTCCGCCCGGAGCAGCGCACAAGTGCACGGACCGCAGGGACATTCCGGGAAGCTCCCCCTTCGTGCCGCCCGCAGCCGGGCTGCTGATCGCCAGCGAAATCTGCAGGGACATTACAGGGGTGCAGCCCGCACGCTGAATATCGAATACACATCGATTCCGCTAAACAGCCCTTAGAACCTGCTGCTCAGAATAAAAAAAGTTAAAATCATGTGAAATGAATCCTCAAAAAGAAACCGGCAGAACATGCACAACTGCATATTCTGCCGGTTTCTTTTCTGTTTTTCAATTACTCTCTATCACATTCCCCTTCGGTCTTATTGCTTTCTATCACATTCACTTTCTGTTTTATTTGCTTTTTATCACATTTACTTTCTGTCACACGCCTCACGGATCTCCCGGATTACAATCCGCAGAGCCTTGATACGGGCATATTTCTTGTCATTGGACTCCAGAATGTGCCACGGCGCAAACGTGGTACTGGTCTTCTGGATCATCTCATTGACCGCTCCCTCATAGAGGTCCCATTTATCACGGTTTCTCCAGTCCTCATCTGTGATCTTCCACTGCTTCTCCGGCGTATTCTGGCGCTCGGTGAACCGTTCCAGCTGGGTCTTGTTGTCGATCTGTACCCAGAATTTGATCACAACAGCGCCCCAGTCCGTCAGCTCCTTCTCAAACTCATTGATCTCATTGTATGCCCTCTGCCAGTCATTCTCTGAGCAGAAGCCCTCCAGACGCTCTACCATAACACGTCCATACCAGGTGCGGTCGAAGATCGCGATATGACCCGTCTTCGGCAGCCTTGTCCAGAAACGCCAGAGGAAATGCCGTGCCTTCTCATGGGGCTCCGGACTTGCAATCGGATGCACCTCGTATCCTCTGGGATCCAGTGCTCCGGCGATCCGCTTGATATTGCCGCCCTTTCCCGCTGCGTCCCAGCCCTCATAGGCAATGATGACCGGAATCTTCTTGCGGTAAAGTTCATAGTGCAGGTGATTCAGCTCCTTCTGCAGTGCCTCCAGCTCAACACGGTAATCTTCCTCTGTCATGGTCTTATCGGAAAGCGTAATCTCATTCAGTTTCGGCATCTGCTTTAACGGGAAGATGTTCTGCAGAATCGGCGAGGCGAGGGCCTGATTCTTCAGGGCCGTGTCGATTCCCTGATTCAGGAAGCGCAGCACCTGCAGCTCCGCCCACTTCTTATCCTTGGCGTCTATGATGTACCAGGGCGCCACGGACCGGTTGGTGTCCTCCAGAAACCTGTCATAGACGTCGAGGAACTGCTCGTAATGCTTATTCTCCTCGTGATCTGCCTCATTGACCCGCCAGCTTGTATCCTTGTCAGCCTCCAGTGCTTCCAGACGTTTCTTCTGCTCCTTTTTCCCAATCTGGAAGAAGAACTTCAGAATCAGATATCCATTGTCATGCAGGGACCTCTCTGTTGTATTGATACTGTTGATCCGCTGCTTGTACTCCTTCTCGGAAATATCTCCCGAAAGTACGCCCTTCGTTACCTCCTCCATCCAGTAGGTATCGAAAAACGTGAATTTTCCCGCTTCCGGAATCTCCAGCAGATAGCGGTAGAGGAACGGATAGCGTTTTTCCTCCTCAGTCGGTGCGGAGAAATTCTTCACCTTGAAAAAGCGAGGATCAATGTCGTGAATCGCCTTTCCGATCACACTTCCTTTTCCTGCTGCGCCCCAGCCTTCGAAGATCACCATGACCGGCAGCTTTGCATCCTTGATCTTCATCTGGTATCCGGCCAGCTGTGCTCTGGCCGCCTTCAGCTCCTCCTTCAGTTCCTCCTTCTCCGGCGGAACCGCCTTCACAAAATCCTTTAACATAACGCTAAACCCTCCCTGACTTTACTCATAATGTAGTTTTGCTCACTATGCCAATATGACAGAAATGCTTCTCTAACTGTAGTCGCAGCTTATTTCGATTAAGACCAGACTGCATACGCCGGAAACAGCAGTACAATTCAATGCTATCCCCGTTTTATGGTGTAACAATTCGCAGTGCTTCTAAATATTGTCAAGATATACCGTAGATTTTACCACGATTTAACATTGTTTTCTACTACGAAACCATAAATTAACATTGCACCTCCGGACAATTCAGGGAATCGTCTGATATCGATACAGGCACACAAAAAAGCTGCCGCACCAGTCAAATGTGAACTTCCTGGTAAAAGTACCCTAAAGAGCTTTTGACTGTCGAATCAATAGTTGAAGAGGAAGTCATCAAGGTCGATGAGAGCTTCCTTCAGCTCTGG
>JAJGAH010000326.1 GCA_020844525.1 Eubacterium sp. | reverse complement strand
ACTATCAGCACATGGATCATGCAAAGGTTCATTTTGATTTTCTTTGTAATTGCATGAAACCCATTGCCTACGAGGAGGAGCTTCGCGCGCAGAAATGCTGGATTTATCACATCACGCCCAAGCGGGAAAATCCGGTGCGCTATCAGAAGGAACTGCATCAGTTTTTCCGCGAACATGGGAAGGAATATGATGTGTTCTGGCAGAATGTGAACGAGCTTGCAAACATCGAGTATCTTCAGCTGGCAAAAAAATACGGAATTCCCAGGAGAATTATTCACAGCCATAATTCTACCAGCACAGGTGGCATGCGGCAGAAGGTTCTGCATCGGATCAATAGGAACCGGATAGACAAATATGCCACGGATTTCTGGGCCTGTTCAGAGACGGCGGCGCAATGGTTCTACAAACCTGCACTGCTGCCTGAAGTGGTAATTATCAATAATGCCATCGACCTGGAAAATGAGTCGTTTGATCCGGAGAAACGGAGGATCCTCCGGGAGAAAAACAATTGCCTGGATCAGTATGTCATTGGTCATGTGGGAAGATTGAATTTTCAGAAGAATCAGGGGTTTCTGCTGGATATTTTTGCAGAGGTGATTAAGAGAGGAATGGACGCGAGACTGTTTCTGGTCGGTTCAGGAGAGGATCTGGATTCTCTGAAGGAGAAGACACAGAGACTGGGACTGGAGAATCGGGTTACGTTTACCGGACCACAAAGAGATATCCAGGGTTGGCTGAGCTGTTTTGATCTTTTCCTTTTTCCATCTCGTTTTGAAGGACTCAGTATCGCGGCGCTGGAAGCCCAGGCGAACGGAGTCCCTGTTTTGGCATCTGATGGAGTACTTCCCAGGGAGATTTGTCTGAATGATAATTTCCATTTCTGCAGTCTGGAAAAGTCAGCGAAGAAGTGGGCGGATATCGTACTGGAAATGAAAGAAAAAGAGTCAAGGATTTCTGCAGATCAGATACAGGAAAAATTCCGTGATGCTGGCTTTGATATCCGAACAGAGTCAAAGCGCCTGCAGAATCTTCTGACGGGCTGATACAATCCGAAGCTCTTTGTTTTCGGTTTTTTTTATCGCAGGCTATGCAAAATCAGAGGAAAGCAGGATACATACATGCAGGTATCGATTATTACTCCGTTTTATCACGGCAATTCCTATCTGGAGCGGCTCTCGGGATATATCATCGAGAATATTTGTTCCTTAAAAGAAATGCCGGATGTCCAGCTGGAGTGGATTCTGGTCAATGACAGTCCCGACACAGAGCTGAACCGGAGCAGGATTCACCCGGATATACCGGTCCGGATTCTGACGCATACGGAAAACAGGGGAATTCATCAGGCGCGCATTACAGGGCTCCAGGCCAGTCGGGCAGACTGGATTCTGTTCCTGGACCAGGATGATATGATTTCCAGGGACATGATTCGGAATATGCTACGTGATGGCAGCCCGGATCAATCAGATGTTCTGGTCTGCAATGCGCTATGTGAGACGGAACAGGGAGATACTTATCGTCTATATAGCCGGAAGGCAGATCTCTGTCAGGTTGGAAATCTATCTGTATATCTGAAAATCACGGATGTCATCTGTTCACCGGGTCAGTGTCTGATACGTCGGACGGTGATACCTGAGGAGTGGGAACAATTGGTGATGGATGTCAATGGGTCCGATGATCTGATGCTCTGGATCATGATGCTTTCCAGAAAGGCCAGATTCTCTGTTCTGCCGGATGCATATTACCGGCACACATTTACCGGACGAAATGTATCCGGATCAAATGAACAGATCGGGAGTTCCTCATACGAGGCGGCAGATACACTGTTTCACTCCGGCTTTCTTACTACCTATCAGTACCATGTGCTGAAACGCTCTATCCTTTGGAGCCTGCGTACCAGAAAACAGAATCTCCTGCATTTCTGTCAGAGCCCGGATATTATTGCATATCGGATCTGTTGGAAGATCCGCCAGCGCCTGAGCGCGAAGCTGCAGGATGCGGGAACGATCTGGGCAGAGGATGATGAAAGATAGGAGGGGATAACGGCATCTGCCTGAAAGCTGTGGACGGAAATATCAAAAAATGACAGTTTAAATCAGGAAGAGGCAGTTAAACTATCCAGTGCTTCGTGAATAGCCCGGGTAAAGTAATAACCCTCCCGCAGCTTTTGCCCGATCTGCTCTGCCTGTCTCTTCATGGTCAGATATTCTTCCTGGGAAAGGCTGTTTACTCTGCTGGACAATGCCGTCAGATCCGGTATCGTGATGCCCACCTGGTTTTGGGTTACAAAATCGGCGAGGGCGGCTTTATCCCAGATGATTACAGGAAGGCCCGATGCCAGATACAGGGAACACTTGTGAGGGTTGTTATAGCGCAGATAATCTCCCATGGTATTTGGATGGATAGAAAGATCCGGTCCGTCCCACACCAGACCGAAACTGCCCTCCAGAATGGTGGGAATGGTTTCCGGAGGAAAACTTCCCATGTAATTGGTGTTTGTCAGATTCCCTGCACTTCTGTAATTTCCACCGTAGAGACGAAAGGTCAAATCCGGATTTGCCTGCGCAGCCTGATAGATATATCCACATTTGGCCGGGTCAAGATTTCCTGCAATAACGATCGATTTTTGGCCGTATGCTTTGTCTGTTCCTGCGTATGTGCTGGTGGATGCGCCAGGGATGCCATCACAGAGGTAATCAAAAATATCGAGCGTGATCAGCTTTTTTTTCGAAAATCCTTTTGAAATGAGATAATCGCACATGTGCGCATTGTGACAGATAATCCTGTCGAAAACATCCAGAAAGGGACCGTCCTCCCAGACTTTTTTTTGTGAGCTTTCGGGAGAACAGAGAAAATTGCGGATGGATTCCATATCATGGATGATAACGATCAGATGCACGCCTTTTTTATGCAGTTTTTTCAAAAAAGAATAGGCAATCTTTGCACCGAAATAGAGCGGGTGCTGGTACAGCAGCGTATCTCCTGACTGAAGCTGATGACAGATATTCCGCCAAACACCGGGAAGGGTTTTCAGCTGCCAGACACGGGAAGAAATTTTCCCGTCCCTGTCCGGACTGGGCATGCGAATTTCCCGCCACCCCATTTTTTCACATATTCTGCAGATATCCTTCGGTGCCTTAAAGCCTGCATTATGATTTTCAGGCTCGATCTTGCGGATAAAATAGTTCATGCCATCATTCGTCCTTTTCTTTAGTTTCTGATGGATTTCCAGTAACATGATCGGCCGGCTTTCCATCACTGTGGCAGTACTCCACCTCCGGGTGGAAGCGCAGGCCTGCTTTTGTTCCCTTTACGATCATGCCCAGCCGCCGCTTTTTCTGGTCTGGTGCCTTGGTCAGGATGCGGAGAGCGTGGCCCGTCAGTCTGGCGGCCTCGTAGCAGAATCCCCGCCATCCCTCCCGGCGGTAAAGATAGACGTCGTTGCGATACAGGTAGTAGAAGCGTTCCAGCCGGTCGGATGATTCGGTCGCGATGTTGGCGCCGATGTTGGACCGTGATTTGTGGATGACCGTGCTGCCATTTACCAGATAGCAGGGATAGCTTTTGGATATCCGTCTGGTGTACTCCCAGTCATCGGTCCAGATAA
>JAJGAH010000325.1 GCA_020844525.1 Eubacterium sp. | reverse complement strand
AGTGCTTCCGCCCTCGTCTCCGAAAATGTCAGTGACCGCTTTGTATCGCGGTAAGCGATTTTCTCCGGATACCTTCTGGCAGTATCCTCGAGATACTCCATTATCAATTTAGCCAACTCTATTTCCCTCCAAATATCATTTGACCAAGCAGCATTGAAAAATTCTCGGCACTTTGGCCATTCATATGACCATCATAATCTACAAAACAGGATACATCATGTGAAAACTGGTCGTAATATTCTCTGTTAAAATTCAGATATTCCACATCATTTTTCTTCATAAAGCTGCCGAGGAAATCCCATGCCTCCTCATAATTATCCGGGTAAGTAACCAGAGACCGGTCCGGCTGCGGAAATGTCATCGCAACGAGCCGGATATTATGTTTTTTGCAGAATTGTATGATCTTCTGAAGATACTCTATATTATCATCCTTCACATTTTTCGTCTCAAAAAGCACCGGATTCCACGCAGGAAAGTCCTGTTCGGAAATCGCATACCGTTCTATAAATCCATTGGAATGATATGTCATATTCTGGGTACTGAACGCATCCGGGCTGTAATCCTGATGCAGTTTTGTAGATACAGTAGCTGGAATTCTTGGAAGGGTGCTCTTTAACGGATACTCATAGGAAGGATATAAAAGGGCACGAAAATCGTTATCAGGCAGGATCGCCTTCATGTACTCCAGCTTTGTTAATGAAAAAGGAAATTCATGATAAAACAGCAGATAATTATTACCCTTTTCCTTCTCTGTGACAAGATAACCCGGGTCCACGTCCAGAATCACTGTAGAGGGCTTTTGCCTTTCAGAGACAAGCTTCAGGAGATAGTAGGCATCGCACATATATTCTCCGCCATTTGCAAGATTATGGCCTGTCTGCCCCGTTCCCTTAAGCATAGTGTCCGGATCAATTCCCATTCTTGCATTTGACGTTCCCAGAATCAGCACATCTGTCGGCTCCGATGTCACTGCATGAATATCGTTCCTGACATAGGTACACGGATACAGCAGAAAATCCAGCAGAAAAAGGACCACCAGAAAAAGTACAAAGCATCCGACAGCACCGAAAATCTTTTTTACATTTGCTTGCTTAATATTGCGCATAAATAAAGCCTCTTTCCACTGCCATTGGAGAAAGCAGCGCAGTAACTGTCAATAACAGGATAAAGATCAGCAGCTGTACGATGATCGGGCAGCGGGAGAGCTTTTCCCGCACATGAGTCCCCTTTTCCTGAAACAGACTCACAATAAACAGGAGCAGAAGACCCGCTCCAAGAATCACAAGAGCTGTCGGTGTATAGGACGTTCCAAGTCTGCCTGCAGGAATGGAAAAGAACTCAGAAAAATGAAACCGTGTAAAACTATACCGAATGACCCGCATAGCTTCACCCCAGCTTTTCATGGTATCAAATAGCCATCCGATATTCACCAGAATAAAGGTCCGCAGGATCATAAAAATCCTCCATCCCAAGGACTGCGCATGAATATGCAGGGCTTCCTTCCAGCGCTTAAACTGATTGCCGAGAAGATTGCTTGCAGCAATCAGACAGCCATTATAAAGTCCCCATCCTATACTATTCAAAGTGGCTCCATGCCACAGACCTACAATAAAGAAGACGATGATGCTCGAGATGCACATGGGGATCAGCAGACCGGTTCTTTTCCCGAACCTGGCTCGGGCACGTTTACCCACCTTGCCCATCCACCTTGAGAGTGTGAGCGGATACATAACATAGTCACGCATCCATGTGCCAAGTGTGATGTGCCAGCGTCTCCAGAAATCCGAAATAGAAACAGAGAAGTAAGGCCGTTTGAAATTTTCATCCAGACAGATGCCGAATGTCTCAGAAATGCCGAGAACGATATCTATGCCTCCGGAAAAGCTGCAATATAGTTCAACAGAGTACAGCAGAACAATAAAGATCGCAATACCTGAATATCGGTCAATATCTGCGCTGATGCTTTTCCTGTAAAGGCCTGCCCACTCTGCCAGAAGCATACTCTTAAACAATCCCCATACGATACGCATCAGACCGAACCGCAGATTTTTGAAGTAAAAACGATGTCCCTCCAGAAGCTGCGGCATCAGTGCCTTGTATCTTCCAATCGGCCCCTGGAGCATCTGTGGAAAGAAAGAAACAAAGAGTGCAAAGTGGAACGGGTTCCTTTCCGCTTTGACACGCTTCCAATAAACATCCAGAATATATCCAACCGTCTGAAAGGTATAATAAGAAATACCAAGCGGAAGAAGCAGGTTTTTGATTGTAAGGTCTTTTGAGAGAATCATCCCTGCGATTCCAAGGATGTCATTTGTGTACTTCAGAACTGCCAGCACTGCAAAATCAAGCACCATTCCAAGAATTACAAGGCGCCTGGCGTGATATCGCGCCTCCTTCTTGTCAGAATAGCTTTCCTGTATTTTTTCAATACCACGTCCGGTAAGAAAGGTGACACCTGTAGAATAGAGAAGAAAAAAAACTGCTCCGATGCTATACGAGAGATAAAAGACATAGCTGGCTATGAGCAGTACAATCCAGCGCTTTTGAAGTGGAATCAGGTAGTAAAACAGCAGGCAGAGCACAAAAAAAGCAATAAACAGATTTGATGTTAATGACATATGATCTCCTTCATAAAAGGCCTGCCATGTTATCCAGCAGACCTTTTACGGAATATGCTATGAAATTTCATCCAGACAGAAATCCACCCGATTACCAGGTAAGCCCATCATCGATACAGCCATCCTGATCTCCGGATCCCTGGTCCGGTGTAACCGGCTGCGGATCCGTCTGCTGTTCCTGCTGCTGATCCGATGTATCCGGCTCTGTATAGGTCTGCTCCGGTGCCGTGTAAGTCTGTTCCGGAGCGGTGTATGTCTGATTCTGTGTTGAAGTATCCGGTGCCTGATAGGTGTTTGTACCGGAAGATTGTCCTGCATCCTCAGTCGTTGCTGTATTATTCTGCGCAGCCTCAGAATCAGCAGCCTGCGTGGGCGCAGGCGTCGCCTGAGCCGCCTCATACAGAGCCTTTTCTGTCTCTTCCGTGCTGGTCTCTGCCTTTGTTGTCTTCGAAACATAGCTCAGGAACATATATGTATTGTCGGCGCTCAGTTTCAAGGCAGCTGTACTGATATCATCCAGTGGAACAGAATGCAGCTCCATCTGACTGCCATCCTCAAAGCTGAACTGCATACTGTAATCAGGATTGACAACCGGACTATCGGAAGAGCTTTGTGCAGTCGAAGAGCTCTGGGTATTCGAAGCATTCAGCGCGTCAGTCTCATCATAATAAAGCGTGCGCACCTCGTCCGGCTTAAAGGTTTCATTTGCAGGAAGAAAATTGTCCCCGTACTTCTCCTCCTGTGCGTACTTTAATGCAACACCGGTAATTGCCTTCCCGGTAGAATTGGTGAGCTGTATCTTTACAATATTATTTCCAGACGCCTTTTTTCCTAAAATCTTTTCTTCCACGGATGAAGACTGAACTGCTCCGCTTCCAGAAGATACAGCTACAGCCTCTTCTGGCGTTACGCTCATAGTGGCTTTAGCAGACGAGGCGGAAACAGCAGTGTCAGCAGTCTCCCCCTTCTGTCCGCATCCGCCAAGAAACAGCGTTG
>JAJGAH010000324.1 GCA_020844525.1 Eubacterium sp. | reverse complement strand
AACTGCTGCGCAGTCCTTTGTGCTGTCTGGCAGCACATCAGGCGGGAAGTCTTCTGGAAACAGCGGAAATTCAAATAATAACGCTGTTGTTTCAGATGATCTTGATGGCACTTATTATATTGCCAACTATCTGCATCAGAATTATGTATTAGATATTTTCTGGGGATCTGCCGAAAGTGGAGCGAATGTGCAGCTATATTCCTGGAACCATACGAGCGCACAGATATTCAGGATCCAATCTCTTGGAAACGGATATTATAAAATATCAAATGAAAAATCCGGAAAAGTTCTGGATGTAACATGGGGATCTAAAGCAGATGGTGCTAATATTCAGCAGTATACACCAAATGGAACAGATGCCCAGCAATGGAAGATCGTTCAGAACAGCGACCATTCATTTACCTTCATCAGCAAAGTCAGTGGCAAGGCCCTGGATATTACATCCGCGTCCTACCAAAATTATACGAACATTCAGCAGTACACTCCAAATGGAACTTATGCACAGAAATTTGTTCTGCTGGACACTTCAGAATATTAATTTATGCCTTGAAGAGGAAGAGAAAGATATCATCTGATTTTTATTATTATGATCCTTGCAGCAGTCTTTTAATAGCGGTACAGACAACAGAGGTGGATGCGATGAAATTCGATAAGATAACGAACATAGACATTGCGCCTGGGGATGACAATCAGAATGTATCTTTCTCTCTGGCCTGTACTCAGCGCAACCTGACTTACTGCAGTGCAGTGGCGGTTATGGTTTTTATGCTGTGCCTGATCGGCTTTGTGGGAACATTCACACCGCCGATCAGAAGTTTCACCATGCCGTTCCTGCATGCTCCGATTGTATAAGCTGTCGTTGGGTTATTTAATCTTTTCTTTTTAACATTCTTTATTCGGGTGAGAAAAGACAATTCTGTGGATCAGAAAAAAGTGCCTTTCTGCCGGAAGCTGATTCTGTTTATCGAATGCAGCAATAAGGTTCTCGCCTGTCTGACATTTTTTACGACACAGAAGGGAAGCAGTTTTTTCTTCGAGTATATTCTCATTACAGCTGTCACCTGTCTTGTTCCTCTCTATGATCTGAAATCCATTATACGAAACGTTATCATCAACGTGTGCACAGTACTTTTTCTTACCAGGTTTACACATGCCATTGCGTGGCAGGACTGGGTGGATTTTTTTGCACTGCAGATATTCTGTGTTGCCATCACACAGCTTCGCTGGAATTCTTATGTAAAGTATGAACGGCTGAGCATCCGCCTTACGCGGGATGAAGAGAACGCTGAATTAAAAGCCCGCACAGATATTCTCACCGGACTGTTGAAACGCACGGCGCTGCGTGACGATTTTACCGGATTTCTGACCAAAGATCTCAACGTGTCACTGATGGACATCGATTCCTTCAAGCAATTAAATGATACCTTTGGCCATGCACACGGAGATGAAGTGCTTTCCATAGTGGGGCAGGAGATCAGGAACGCGTTCTCCCGGAACGAGGATCACTGCTATCGCTATGGTGGAGATGAGTTTCTGATCATATCCGAAAACGAAACGACAGCTTCCTTTGCACAGCGTCTGCACAGCCTTCGGGAACACTGCCATAGTGCATCAGGATTTAACCGAACAGACCTGAGCATCGGGTACACGAATGGCACGCTGCAGACGGAGGAGGATCTTCGTACAATGATACGTACCGCTGATCACTGGCTGTATGAGGCAAAGCAGTCTCAGGCAGACAGGATACAGGGCGGGAAAACACCGGAAAGCGCAAAAAAGAAGGAGGAAAATGAAGGTATTGCAGCCACATCCGTGACGCTGGAAATGCTGGAAAAGGAATATCGTTTCAGTAATTATTCGCGCACATTAATCTATTTTGATATACGCCAATTTGCTGAAATCAATGCGCATCTTGGGCGCTATCAGGGAAACCGCATTCTTAATGAAACGATGAGAACACTTTGTGAATGCTTCGGCTATGATCATACGGTACATATGGATCCGGATATGTTCCTGGTGTACACATCTATGGAACTGGACCAGGCGATTGAGCTGGCCAGACGGGCCCAGAGGGACGTCTCGGAATTAATTTCCTATATAAATATCATCCTGTGTGCCGGAATATATTCCAGTGGCGCTGAAGAACAGGAAGAGGATTTTCTCACTGCCATGGACTATGCACGATACGCCTGTACACAAGCCGCAAATGAGGTGAGTGGTACACGATATCTGTGTCTGTTCGACGAAAAAATGCGGCAGTCCAAGGACATGGGCATGTTCATTCGGAATCATCTGGAGGAGGCGCTGGAAAATAGACAGATTATTCCATATTACCAGCCGCTGGTGGGGAGTATCAGTGAGAAAACCTGCGGATTTGAGGCACTTGCCAGATGGAAGGACCCGCAAAAGGGAATGATTCCTCCGGCTGACTTCATTCCATGGCTCGAAGAACTGCACCTTGCCTACAAGCTTGACCTGTACATGCTCCGCATGGTGTGTGAAGATATTCAGAAGCGATGGATTGAAGATCAGGGAGATGTCTTTGTCACGTTAAATCTTTCCAGAACAGATTTTATTGCCTGCGATATGGCTGATGAGATTGAGAAAATACTGTCTTATTATGCCCTGCCCAAAAACAGAATCCAGTTTGAGGTTACGGAATCCGCGCTGACGGATATTGATATCATCCAGACTGCTCTTCACAAGCTGGAAAACAAAGGATACAGCCTCTGGATTGATGATTTTGGCAACGGTCAGTCTTCTTTATCGGGTATCCAGGAAATACATGTACATGGAATCAAGCTGGACCAGGCTTTTTTCAGAAATTTCAGGGAGGGCAGCAGACAGGATGTCGTCATCAGTTCCAGCGCAGAATTGTGTCACTGCTCAAAGCTTATGATCATCGCAGAGGGTGTAGAGACTGAAAAAGAGCTCTGGTACGCCCGAAACTGGGGTGTCAACTTCATCCAGGGATATTATTACAGCCGGCCATTGCCTCTGGATACGCTGCTCGCCAGCCCGTTTGTGAAGAATCTGACAACGCGGGAACTGAACGATTATTATCAGCCTGCCAATTGGATCTCCCTTATACTGCCGCTGGAACAGAAGTATTATGCCCCCGAAAGGAGACATCTCGTTCTGTATAAAGCAGTGATGGAACGTGTCCGGGAGAAGATTTCTATTCTACGCATCAGTGATATTATGCATGACGGGGTTCAGTCCTGCGCTGAACTGGAGGAAACCTGCAGTCATCTGACAGGAAATCCGGCGTTCTGTAAGCTGGTTCTGAAACAGATGGGCCGTGCAGAGCAGAAAAAAGATGTCATCGATTTTCAGATTCCAATTGACAGAAAAATTTATCATGGAATGATCGTATTCCTGTCAGAATACCAAAACAGAAAACTGTATGTATTTTCCTTTACAAATTTTGATACGGTCAATACCCAGGGCGAAGCCTCTGTCAAATCATGATTTGTTATAAATTGCTTTGTTATTTGAAGGTTCATTGAAGGTTCATTGTTCAGGAAAGACGATCGTAATCAGAATGGATTTTCCATCTGCGGAGGTGGCTGTTATCTTTCCCTTGTGTGCGGAGACAACAGCCTCAGCGACAGACA
>JAJGAH010000323.1 GCA_020844525.1 Eubacterium sp. | reverse complement strand
ATAGAGCAGCTCCTCGGTTACCTTCACGGCAACATGCAGCTTGTGGGCATCGAGGATCTTCTGACCGAACTTCGCATCGGTGAACTGAAGAGCTCCACCCTCCTCGATCCATGCAGCGGTCGGCTTCGCTCCTGCGATGTTGATCTTGTGCTCTCCGGAAGTCGTGATGTGGGTCGCGAGTCCTCTCATGATGTTCTCCTCATTCAGAACATCAATGAGCCTGCTGTCCCACTCCTCCGGAACCAGATATCCGCCATCAGCATCCACACCCTCCTGCAGGAGATCGGATACCTGATGGAAGTTCGTGCGCATCGCGGTCAGCATATCTCTGGCATACTGATCGGAAGCACGTCCCTTTCTTTCCGGCTTTTCATTTCCAGCAGACGGCTTCCCGGAAAGCGGAGCAGAGGTCGGCTGGTTAAGCTGTGCCTCAATCGCAGCCTGACGGTTCAGGCGGTCGATCTCCTTGGTAAGGTCCGTGATCTCCTTTTCCATACGGTCATACGTTGCACCGTCTTCTGCAGAGAGAACACCGTTCTCTCCCCTGTGAGCTTCAAGGAAGGACTTTGCTGCCTCCCATGCCTTGGCCCTCTTTGCAATCAAATCCTGTACGTTCATATGTGTTTTCCTCCTCACATCATGGTGTGTAGCAGATTCAGGCGATCCATCAGCGCATCGACGCTCCTGCCTTTCTCTGCGGTATCTTTGGCTGCCGGTATTCCCGATGCCAGCTTTTCAATTTCGTAGTGCTTCTTCACCTTACCCGTGAAAGCCGCCGCCATCTGGCGACTGGAATAAAGGAATCCTGTCTGGATCTGGTTCTTTTCCTTTTTTTCGGGATCCTCTTCTTCCGATTCTTTTTCTGATTCCTTTTCTGATTCCTTTTCAGATTCCTCTTCTGGTTTCTCTCCATCCGGATCCTCCTCTTCCGGGACTTTCTTGTCCTGCTCCTCCTCATGGTAGAGATCCGGGCGTTCCATCACACGGTCTGCAAAATGAAGCTCGACTGCCTTATTCGCATCCATCCAGGTCTCATCGTCCATGAGCTTGCTGAGCTTATTTTTGGAAAGGCCGGTCTTCTTCACGTAGGCATTCAGGATGGAATCCTTCACAGAATCAAGCATCGAGATCGCCTGTTCCAGATCGCTCTTATCTCCCATCGCTGCCGTCGCCGGATTATGAATCATCAGCATGGATACTGGTGATACCAGAACCTCATCTCCTGCCATCGCAATGACAGAAGCTGCCGATGCGGCAAGGCCGTCGATCTTCACCATGACCTTTCCGTCGTAGGACAGAAGCATGTTGTAGATCTGTGCCGCCGCCCAGACATCGCCCCCCGGAGAGTTGATCCAGACCGTGATCGGTCCTTTCCCGGAATCAAGGTCAGACTTAAAAAGAGCTGGCGTGACGTCATCGTCAAACCAACTCTCCGAAGCGATGGTTCCGTTTAAAAACAGCGTGCGTGCAGCAAAGTCCGGATCTTCTCCATCCGGTGCCTTGTTCCGCACCCACTTCCAAAACTTGTTCATGTGTTCCTCCTTCCCCTTCTTAGGGGCTTTTTGTTCTTGGTATCTTCTTCCGGCTCCTGCTCTGGATCCTCCTGCTTCTTCTCAGGCTCTTCATCAGGCTCATCCTGCTCCGGAGGATCACTTCCACCACCGGAAGTCTGGTAGGCCGCTCCTGCCGATTTCAAAGGCGTCATCGATCCATTTACAAGGAACAGGTTCCCGCCCTCTTCGTCTGGGACAAGATCCATGTTCTCTAAGCGCCGGACATCGTTCACACACAAAAAGCCGTTACTGATGCCAGTCGCGTATCCCTGCATGCGGCTCTCATAGTTGCCGCGAAGAAGACCATCCACGTTGAAACGCGCATAGTAGATCTTCTTCTCCTCCGGGGTAAGAAGCGACCTTGAGATCGCAGACTCGATTCTGGCAAGCCACGGCTGCAGACTGTACGTCACGAATTCCAGCGACTGTTCCTCAATGTTAGAAAAAGTCGCATGTTCAAGATCTCCAATCATATGCGGCGGCACCCGGAAGATCCTGGCAATCTCATCGATCTGGAACTTTCGGGTATCCAGGAACTGCGCCTCCTGCGGATTGATGGAGATCGGCGAATACTTCATGCCCTCTTCGAGGACTGCCACCTTCCCGGCATTCTGGCTGCCGCCAAAGGCTGCCTGCCAGCTATCTCTCACCTTCTCCGGATCCTTCAGGACACCCGGATGCTCGAGGACACCGGATGGCGCTGCACCGTTCTCAAAGAACTTACTGCCGTATTCCTCACAGGCCATCGAAAGGCCGATACTGTTCTTTGCCATCGCAATCGGGCTGTAACCCACAAGGCCGTCAAATCCAAGCCCCGGGATCTGCATCACCTCATGGGGAGAGAGCTTGACGATCGTCTCTTTCATCGTCGGTGCATCGGATCCCTTGGACCAGAGGTACTGGTAATAGATGTGTCCGTTCTCGTCACGGTCCACCGTCATTCGGTTTGGCATCAGAGGATACAGTGCTGTGATCTCGCCCTTTCCATTCCGGATAATCTGCACATAGGCATTCCCCCACAGGAGAAGGTGTGTGAGGAGCGTCTCCCAGAAGGTGTAAGCCGTCATCTCCTCATTAGGCTCACTGTGAAGAAGAAAGTACAACGGATGATCCGTTGCCTTTACCTTGCTCCCATCCTCCTCTTTGTAGAGGTGTAAGGGCAGGCTTGCCACAGCCTCAGCAAGTACCCGGACACAGGCATACACAGCAGTCACCTGCATGGAGCTTCGCTCTGTCACAGTTTTGCCAGATGAGGTGTGCCCATAGTAAGCGCGGTAGACACTGCCGGATGTTGCATCCTTTGGATCCGCTCTTGCCTTCCTTCTGTGAAATAAATCCTTAAATCCCATCGATCCTTCCTCCATCAAAATGTGATCAGCCCTCGGCTGTCGTAAACACTCTCTGCTTGTTCCTGCCGGATACAGCGATCCAGCGCCATAATCGATGCAACGATACCGTCGATCTTTTCCGGTGATTTCGCCTTGGTCGGCTTGATGTTATCGGCAGCATCCCGGTCCACGACCACGTTCAGGGCCATCCACCGAAGGACCGGATTGCCACCGTGGATGATCTTTCCTTCCATCATCAGCTTGTAGAACTCCTTGGTCGGGGCGGACATATCTTTGAAGCCCTGTCCAAAGGGCACCATCGTCAAGCCGTCATCCTGAAGATTGATGATGAGCTGGGTCGCATTCCACCTGTCGACCGCGATTTCCTTGATGTTGTAGATCTTGTAGAGATCCAGGATGAACTTCTCGATGAAGTTGTAGTCGATCACATTTCCTTCCGTCGCCTTCATGTATCCCTGCTTTACCCAGACATCGTAGGGAACAGAGGCCCTTCGCACCCGGATTGGAATGGTGTCCTCCGGGACCCAGAAGAATGGCAGGCAGATGTACTTCTCCCTCTCATCCCTCGGTGGAAACATCAGAACCAGTGCAGTGATGTCGCCGGTGCTGGAAAGGTCTAGACCTCCATAGCACTCACGACCCTTGAGCGAATCCAGATCAATCGGCTCATTGCCCTGATCAAAGACCTGCTCCGGAATGAAGGCGGTCGTTGAAGATACCCACATGTTGAGTCGGAGCTGCTTAAACACCGCCTCCTCCGCAGGATTTTCCATTGC
>JAJGAH010000322.1 GCA_020844525.1 Eubacterium sp. | reverse complement strand
CATCACAATTGAACTGGATGGAGATACCATCAAGCTCTCGGCCAACAAATCTGATACTGAGAAGCTGCAGGCTGCCTATGACCTGTTCGGTTCCAAAGCCGGTGCGGCAATCTACAATGCATGCCAGACCGGAAAGCTGTCTTTTGACGGGTTTTCATCCTCTATGTCGGATTTTGCCGGCAATGTCGAAAAATATCAGCTTTAAAAATGCAGTATTGCATGCTGGTGTATGAAATGAGATGATAAAAACAGATAATATTAAATAGATACGGAAATATTCAGAGAAAGGCGGATGGCCATATGCTTTTCAAAAGAGAACTATTTTTGACATATGACTCTATCGCATTACAAAATGTTACCAGAAAGATTGATCGTGCCAACATCAGGTACGAGATCAGAAGCAGTGATTTTGGGAGGTCTAACAGAGGCTCCGGACTTTTGGGCAGTCTTGGCGAGAACATGAGTCAAAAGATCATGTACTATGTTTATGTGAGAAATAAGGACTATGATTTTGCAAAATCAGTCATGGACGGCACTGTTCCAGAGAAATTCGAATAGAAGAAGGGAGCATTCTTATGGATAATAGTAAAAAAACTGTTGGCTGCAACTGGTCTTTTTGGTTTACTGCTTTGGCGCAGGGCATGGTCTTGATCGATGTGTTTTGTAGTATTCCACTTAATAATTTGACGAGAAGCAATCCCACCGCAATTCTTCCGTTTCTTCTGGTGCTGCATGCTGTTTTACCGGGTACCTTGACAGGAGTGTTCCTGTTTCTGGCTGTGAGGCATGAACGGGAAGCAACGACAATATGGAAGGTGATGAGTGGCATTCTGGCTATTGCCGTTAATGTTGTGATCCTGGCGGTTTCGCTTTACAACATATATGGTGGACACCCGCTAATATTTGTCATGATCGGATATGGTATCGTAATGCTGATCTGTGCCGGAAGGCAGAGGAGAGGATTCTGACGGACGGGATTGTCGATCTGGACAAAATGAAGCCGATCATGTTTGATTTTGCCACCAGCAACACACCAGCACTTGCCGTGTCATCGGGCAGGTTGTTGGAAAGGCTTTTTATTATGGATTGAAATTGAGATGATGCACGGAGGTTGAAAAGAATGATGTACCCATACATGACCTTACCAGATAATACAGAGGTGACGCACTCCCAGATGCAGGATGATGGATCAGTCAAGGTCTATATAGAAACACCGTATGAGGGAGGTTTTAAGGATCTGACCTGCATTCTTCCGGAATATAAATGGATAAATCATGGTTATTCAGAAGAAGAATTAACACATTGGAAGGCATATGTGCATAATAATGCTCATATCATTATGGATTTGGCTGCCAAGGGAGGTTTCCGGAATGCCCGAGGAGCCAATCCATGTGCATTTGGCAGAGGAAACACCAGCATCTAATGCGACAAAATTATGGATTACGAGAAATGGCAAGACACTTTTGGCAAATAATAATTCGAGAATTAAAGATGGTGAACTTCGCCTGATTCAAAGAATTATTGAAGCCAATAGCTCAGATATTTTACAGGCATGGAAAGAACATTTTGAAACACTGAGATATTATTGTTAAAGAAGGCAGAACCCGCACCTGAGCCATTTTCAGTTCCAAAAAATATGCTTGTGAAACGCATTGCGCGGCTTCTGTATTTTGGAAGCCCCATACCCCGCGAACCCTTTATTTATAAGGCTTCGCAGGGTATTTAAATGTATTTCTATGTTCCCTAATATACCTCACATGGGTATTTTCATCAAGTAACTATGTTTGACTGCATGTTATAATAATTGTACAATCATTTCAAGGATTACCGAAGGAGGTGAGTCGCTTGGCGGAAAAAGATATCAGCGAAAAGATATTGGCAGATTACAATGATGTATTTGCGGATATCATGAACGGCTTTCTCTTTCGTGGCGAACAGGTCGTATCACCAGATGATCTTGTAAATGCAAAGGACAAAAGCCAGTATAAGGCTGATGGTAAATTACATGAACAGGAAAGAGATGTGACCAAGTTCCTGAAGAAAAATAATCTTACCATAGTAATGGCTGGCTTTGAGCATCAGACAAAGGCAGAGAAGTTTATGCCATTGAGACAGATTGGCTATGATGGATCCGGTTATCGTGCACAGCTGCTTGATAAAAATATTGAACGGGCATATCCTGTAATTACACTTATCCTTTATTTTGGGTTAAATCCGTGGCCATACAGCCAGCACCTTGCAGATGTACTTGATATTCCGGAGCCTTACAAACCCTTTGTTAGTGACTATGAAATGAAGAATTTATTTCAGGTAGCTTTTCTGGAACCAGAGCAGGTGAATTGGTTTAAAAGTGATTTCCGGTATGTGGCTGATTATTTTGTCCAGAAGAGATTAACGGATGACTATAAGCCAAGTGCCGAGACCATCGGTCATGTTGATGCCACTTTGAAATTAATGTCGGTTCTGACAGATGACAGAAGATTCGAAGAGGTAATAGGAGAGCTTTCCACGAAGAAAGAAGGTGTTAATATGTGTGATGTTTTGGATAGGATTGAAAATAGAGGGATAGAAAAAGGATATGACAAAGCGCAGCGCGAAGCAGTTGTGAGGATGCTTAAAATTGGCAAGTTCAGCAAGGAAGATATTGCGGCTGCATTGGGAATTACAGTAGATGCTGTTGAACGAATTGAACAGCAGGAAATGAGCCTGGCGTAAATACAGATGGTGGGACGAATATGTTAAGATATGCGAATAAATAACGATTCATCAGCCTGCCTGAAATGATCCGACAAAAGTATGACAGAACCCGTGATCTAGCAAAATAAACGCAAGAAAATCGAAGTAAATGCAATGTCCCGCGAGCCCTTGCTATTTCTGCATTTCTGGCTCTTTTCGAACCAATATTTTTGTTTTCTGGAGCTCTTCGGGACGTAGAGGCCGCTGGTTTACCCGTCCCGGGCACAGGCGAATCCAGTAACCTCGATAATCGTTTTGGAGATGCCGCAAACCCTTAAAAAATGGGGGTTTGCGGTATCTTTTTGCGTTCATGAAAAAGTTCTTAAAATTGCCGTTTGTAACAGAATCATAACAATTCCAAGAAAAATTCCAAAAAACTTTTTCAGGTGGCAGAATTGGTGCGGGTTTGCGCACTTTTCAATCTGCCAAAGTCCTGAAAAGAGATGATTTTGCAAAATCAGTCATGGACGGCACTGTTCCAGAGAAATCCGAATAGAAGGAGGGAGCATTCTTATGGATAATAGTAAAAAAGCTGTTGGCTGCAACTGGTCTTTTTGGTTTACTGCTTTGGCGCAGGGCATGGTCTTGATCGATGTATTTTGTAGTACTCCTCTTAAGAATTTGACGAGAAGCAATCCCACCGCAATTCTTCCGTTTCTTCTGGTGCTGCATGCTGTTTTACCGGGCACCTTGACAGGAGTGTTCCTGTTTATGGCTGTGAGGCATGAACGGGAAGCAACGACAATATGGAAGGTGATGAGTGGTATTCTGGCTATTGCCGTTAATGTTGTGATCCTGGCGGTTTCGCTTTACAACATATATGGTGGACACCCGCTAATATTTGTCATGATCGGATATGGTATAGTAATGCTGGTCTGTGCCGGAAGGCAGAGGAGAGAATTCTGACGGACGGGATTGTCGATCTGGATAAAATGAAGCCGATC
>JAJGAH010000321.1 GCA_020844525.1 Eubacterium sp. | reverse complement strand
TGTCATTATCGATAAGGTAAGAGATTCCAAGGTTGGAGTTGGATTTGATGCCTACAATGAGAAGTATGTAGATATGATTGAGGCTGGTATTCTGGATCCGGCAAAGGTTACCAGAAGCGCACTGCAGAATGCAACCTCTGTAGCATCCTCACTGCTTACAACTGAGGCAGCTGTATCTACGATCAAGGAACCGGCACCGGCAGCACCGGCAGGCGGCAACCCTGGCATGGGCATGATGTAACAGATCATAAAATGGCTGGATAAATAAAAGACTGCAGCATCAGTACAAAATCGCTGATGCTGCAGTCTTTTTCGTGATGCGCCATATAGCGTATCCTTTTTATTTTCCCGTGTTTTTCAGGTAGTTGTTCACCATCATGGCAATTTTAAAGGTCATGGCTTCATCAAACTTACGAATATCCAGCCCGGTTGTTTTCTGGAGCTTTTCGATGCGGTATACCAGCGTATTCCGGTGGATGTACAGCTGCCGGGCGGTCTCGGAAATATTCAGATTGTTGTTGAAGAACTGGCGTATGGTAGTGAGTGTTTCCTCGTCCAGCTCCGCGAAAACATCGTGATCAAAGGTCTCCTTCAGGAACAGCTCGCACAGAGAATGGGGAAGCTGAAAGATCAGGCGGCCGATGCCGAGATTCCCATAGGAGATGACATGAAGATCTGGATAGAATATTCTGCCAACCTCGATTGCAAGCTGAGCCTCCTTATAGGACTGGGACAGATGGTCCAGAAGGTTTGTGGGAAGGCCGTAGGACACCCGGACCTGTATCATAGCTTCTGCGTTCAGCATGTCAGCAAGTGTATGAGCTGTTCTGGAGGCATCCTCCGGCTTCGTAAGCTCTGCCACGACTGCAACATGGGAGGCATCCACCGTCGCAAGATATACATCGCTGGCAGTGGAATACATGGCTTTCAGGGTCTGCATGGCAAGATCGGTGTCCTTGTCTGTGGTTTCGATCAGATACACGATACGGTTGATGCTCTCATGGATTTTCAGCTTTTTTGCCTCTGAGTGAATATCAGGGGCAAGAAGATTATCCAGGAGAACATTCTGAATAAAATGGTTTTTATCCATCCTGTCATGGGACAGAGACAGAAGATTCTGCAGTTCGCTGACGGCAATTCTGCCGGTCATTTCCGGGCTGGCACCTCCCTCGGCGGCGAGATAGTAGATGGGCATATCATCGTCATAGACCTTCAGATAACTGACACTTCCGATGGTCATGCTGTCAGCAGCGGAATGAATCAGATCCTGAACCGGACTTCCCTTTCCCGTATGCGTTTTATCTCCGGTGATGACATCGCCGTTTTTTCCGAATAATGTAAGCGATGTGCCGGTGATATCCTGCAGCTCTTTGATTGTTTTACTTAATATTCTGCTGTTAATCATAAAAACCCCTTTACATTTTCGATCAATGTTATTGACTATTATTTTAAAATATTAACCCCTGGTAATCAAGGCAAAAAGACACCCCGCAGAATTCTTCTGCGGAGTGTCTGTACAATTTCTGCCTTACAGATGACCGTGATGAAACGATCAGTGTACAATCGCAAGCTCGGTTTCCTTATCAAAGATATGAAGTTTTTCCATATCAATCGCAAACTGAACCTCGCTGCCCGTTCTTGCGGGAGTCTTCGGATTTACACGGGCAGTCATAGCTGTGTTGTCATAATCAAAGTACAGGAATACCTCAGCACCAAGAAGCTCATATACATTGATCTTTGCGGAGAATACCTCACCCGGATTCTTTGCAATGACTTCAGGATCATCAGAGAGATGCTCTGGACGGATACCTGCAACGACGGTCTTTCCGACATAGCCTTTCTCCTTGAGAACCTTTCCCTTTTTCTCCGGCAGTGTGAATCTCTGACCTGCAAGATTCAGCTGAATACGGCCACCATTCTCTTCGACAACCGCGTCGAGGAAATTCATCTGCGGGGATCCGATGAATCCGGCTACAAAGAGGTTGCACGGCTCATCGTAAAGAACCTGCGGTGTATCTACCTGCTGTACCACACCTTCCTTCATGACAACGATTCTGGTGCCCAGTGTCATTGCCTCTGTCTGGTCATGGGTTACATAAATGATGGTGGCGCCAAGTCTGTCATGCAGCTTTGCAATCTCTGTTCTCATCTGTACACGGAGCTTTGCATCCAGGTTTGAGAGCGGCTCATCCATGAGGAATACACGTGGATTACGCACAATGGCACGACCCATGGCAACACGCTGTCTCTGACCACCGGACAGAGCCTTTGGTTTCCGGTCAAGCAGATGTTCAAGGTCGAGGATCTTCGCTGCAGAGCGTACCTTCTTGTCGATCTCATCCTTTGGTACTTTACGGAGCTTCAGTCCGAAAGCCATATTGTCATATACAGTCATATGAGGATAAAGAGCATAGTTCTGGAAAACCATGGCGATATCACGATCCTTTGGATCTACATCGTTCATAACCTTTCCGTCAATTTTCAGTGTACCGGAGGTGATATCCTCAAGACCTGCGATCATACGAAGTGTTGTGGACTTTCCACATCCTGACGGACCTACAAAAATAATAAATTCCTTGTCGGCAATGTCGAGGTTGAAATCCTTGACTGCCTCAAAGCCGTTGGGGTATTTTTTTCCGATGTGTTCCAGACTTAAACTAGACATGTAATGATCCTCCTGAAAAAATAAAAATATCGCTTAATCTCTGATTCTCTGATTTCCACATGATTCCTGTCTGCCCGCGGTTTACTGCAGGACAGACGGTACATGACTCATGTCATACACAGGTACGGCATGTGCTTTTTCTATACAGGAAGTAGTATACGTGAATGTGCGGGATTAAGCTATGGCATTGTCACCAATCTTTTTGACAGACTTTCGTCGTAATTGCATGGGCAGTGGCTTCTTTCCCGTCAATATGACAATAAATCACGTTTTTTCTTGTGAGCAATGCTGAATAAATACCTTGTGAATTTGGAATGATAATGCCGCTGGGATGCATCGTACGTTTCAGTGTACGTTCTCTTCGCTATGATCAGATAGAGAAGCGTTTCAGAATAGAGATACAGCTGCCGTGACAACTGTTATTTTGTCTGAAAATTGAGAATGGTGCGTCATGGTGAGATAAACATGAGGAAATTGCAGAAGTTTATGATATAATAAAAAAGATTATCTGCTATGCGCAGGAAAGAGATGTTCGCGTATGAAGTAAGAGGAGGAGATGACTGATATTATGCATCCTCATGATGGAAACAGGATCCGTTTCAGAAGGCTGATCATTGCAGCTTTAATTCTGATCGGGGTTGTTATTCTGGCTGTTGTGTCAGCAGTCAGTATTCATAGAAAGAGCAGGTTGGGACAGATCGAAGAGGGACTGCAGTTTTTGAAGGCACAGGAGAGCAAAGACCCCCAGGAAGTAGAGCAGGTTCTGTCAAAGCAGAAGAAGGCAAGAATGAAATCAGAACGTGCCGAGATGCAGAAGAAGCTGGAGAACGGAACCATCGATGTCTGGAGCCTGTTTGGTGATACCGTAATCATGGGTGATTCCAGAGCGGTGGGATTTTCTGCATTTGGTTTTCTGCCGCAGTCCCGCGTTCTTGCAGCTTCCGGAAATACCATTGACAAAATCAAGGACCAGGAGGATGAGCTGGTGCAGCTTAATCCGTCTACACTTTTTCTCTGCTATGGTCTGAATGATATCGTGGCAGGACTCTGGGACACA
>JAJGAH010000320.1 GCA_020844525.1 Eubacterium sp. | reverse complement strand
GAAAGAATTATACAGAACTTGCAGAAGTTACCGCGCCTTTAAACAGGAGCCGGTTCCGGATGAAGTGGTAAAGGAAATGATGGAGGATGTGCGGATCGCCAGCAGCGCGGCCAATCTCATGCCGCTCCGCTATGTCGTCGTACGCGAGCAGGAAAATGTTGAAAAAATGCAGGATCTGGTCGGCTGGGCAGGCTATCTGAAGGGCGCCGGCACCCCGCAGAAAGGACATCAGCCAGTGATGTTCATTGCGCTGATCGAAGCAAAGGGCGCCGGAGCTTTCGCAGACGTGGACCTTGGAATCGCTGCAAACACCCTGGCCACAGCCGCCTGGGAAAAAGGATTCGGCAGCTGCATCCTCGGAAATATTAAGAAAGACGCGATCAAAGAGCTTCTCGACATCCCTGAAGAGGATAACCTGCGCCTCGTCATGGCCTTCGGAAAGCCAGAACACAAAGCCGAAATCGTCGAGATGAAAGACGGCGACGTAAAATACTGGCGCGACGAGAACGGAGACTACTTCGTCCCGAAACGCGCCATGGAAGAGATTGTGAAGTATAAGTAGAGAGGGAGACCTATCCCCGCGAATCCAAGTGCATATCGCGTTTCGTCTGCACGCAGGATGAGCGGCGGAAGGTCCCCCGTCAGGAAATCCCAAGAGCACGAGCCGAAGGCGAAGTGCGATTGGATGATTTCTACGGCGTATCCAAGAGCCTTGCGACTGGCAGGCTGCTCTCCAGGCCGCTGGCGCAGCCAGAGACAGGCGGTAGAAATCGTGAGCGGACTGATGCACGGTATACATTACATGTTTGCATCAGTCCCCACGATTTCCCGGATGTCTCTGTATCTGCGCCCGGCCTGGAGAGCAGCTCCGGAAGCCGGCATTTATTTTTTTTGTTTTTGCTCTCGGTTTGCCGGCGCTTAATTCATACGGTCAAGTGTTCGAGTTCACAGAGATGTACGGAAGCAAAGGATTTCTGACTGATGTTGGATAATGTGATTCAGCATGATAGCTTGTGTACTTTATTGCTTAATAACGAGTATAAAATAACATTCAATATTATATTTGGCTCAGATTGGTGTTAGGGTCGGGCGATATTAACCAATAAGTGTCGGCGATAAATCGCCATTTTGGGTCGGGCTATTTCGCCAGTCAATTTAAAATCGCCATTGAGATTTCTGTCTATTGTCTTAAACTGATGTATGACCAATGCATCAGCCAAGAAGATGATTATGACAGAGAATTTCAATGGCTTTAATAAAATCATATCACAAGCGCTGGATGAAATGAAGTCAGCAGGTGGACCGGATTTCGATCTTAACAAGGTCAATCTGGCTGAACTGGAACGCAGAACCGGGATAAGCAGGGCTCGGCTTCGGAGATTAAAGGCAAACCAATTCAAAGTTCTGCCTGACAAGCGTTGCGGAAGAAAAGCTCCTGTAACAAAACTGACTGGATTTACAGATATCATCGATGCGCTTCTTAGAAAGGATGTGACTAATTCCAATGCGATCTATGACCGCCTTGTAGAAAATGGATATCAGGGCGGGAAGACGATTATCAAGAACTACATACAACAGCATAAGTATCTGATACCGCCGCGCAGACGAATCGTAGACTCTCGCGGAAACCGCGGCAGACGCTACACGACGGCTCCGGGAGAATGTTACCAGATGGACTGGGGTTTCGTAACGGTCGAGGATCAGTCAGGGAATTCTTACCGCATAGCATGCTTTGCCATGATATGCCACTGCTGTGGAAAGCAGTACATCGAATTCTTCCCGAATGCACGCCAGGAAAACCTGTTTATCGGAATGATCCACGGATTCATGTACCTGGGTGTCCCTGGGTATGTTCTGACCGATAATATGAAAAGCGTCGTCATCCGGCGTGACCTCGCCGGCAGACCGATCTGGCAGAAGGACTACGAGCTATTCATGAAGAATCTGGACTTTTCTACCCGCTTATGCAAACCAAGACACCCTTTTACCAAAGGGTCAGTAGAACGACTGGTCCGATTCGTAAAGGATAATTTCCTCCCGGGAAGAGATTTCCGGGAGCTCACAGACCTGAATTATGAGGCTGTGCGTTGGTGTGAACGCCAGAATGGAAATTATCACAAAGCGGTGGATTGCGTACCTGACGTAAAGCATCAGGAAGTCTGCATGATAACTGCACGGGAGCTGGAAGAGTCTGTCAAGCTCAACTACTATCTTTGTCCAGAGCGGAAGATCTCCTTCGATGGCTTCGTAAACTATGAAGGCCGACGGTTTGGCGTCCCATACTGGTACACAGAAAAGACCTGTCGTGTACGGCGTGATGGCTATGTTCTTCAGATATTTGATTCCAGCTTAACACGACTCCTCTGTGAACATGATGTATCATGGAGCAGAACAGATAGTTTCTGCAAAGATCAGTACTGTGAAAGCCAGCCGGAAGAGAAGCCAACCATGCCGGTCCGTACGCGGATCCACCAGTTAGATCCACCAGAATATGGTTCCGGTTTCGATCGATTCAATTTCGGAGAGGTGGGCAGCGATGAGTGATTCCATTTACGAGCAGATCGGCAGAGACGCTTTTTATCTGAAACTGGATCTCAGCGCAGAACACATCGCTAAACTGTCGATGAACGAAAGCTGGTCGGATGAGCATCTCCAGGCGGTCGCAGATATTTTCACCTATATGCGGGAGCAGAAAGAGCAGAAAACGATTTCGACGCTTCTGAGACTCAGCAGACTGCCACTGAAAGAGCCGAAGACATTTGAAAACTTTGATTTCAGCCAGATCCGCGGAAAAGATATGACTGCACTGCAGGAACTCCCAACACTTGCGGCGCTGTATGGTCATCGTAATCTGGCATTTATTGGGCCACAGGGAGTTGGAAAGACCCACCTCGCAATGGCTTTCGGAAGGGCCTGCTGTGAAAAGGGATACAAGACCTATTTCCTGAAAGCCACAGAACTGAATCAGAAACTGTTGGATGCCAGAAAGTATGGCCGGGAAAAGTCCACGATCAACGGATTAGTGAAACCATCATGCCTGATTATCGATGAGATCGGCAGATGCGTGTTCGACAAGGTCAATACCCGGATGTTCTTTGATATTATCGACCGGAGATACAACAAAGAAGGCCCTAACACGCTGATCCTGACGAGCAATCTAATGCCCGGGAAATGGGGAGAGTTCTTCAGTGAGGATTCATCACTCCTGTGTTCTTTGGACAGGATATTCGACATAGCGACTGTATTCACGATCAAGGGACAGACATACCGTGGAAAACAGTGTAATACAATAACTCTGGCTGCGGGACGACCGAGCGCGCTACCTAAGCAGGACATTTAAAGAAAGGAAAAGGCTGATGCATTGGTCGAAATGGATTGACCCAAAATGGCGATTTTAATCCGGCTATCTGTGGCGTTTATCGCCCGACGCTAACAGTACTCACACCTATCGGCATATCACCTAATCATTATCATGCATTTTTTGATAGCAGTAAAGGGTAGCGCGGCAATCTGCTAAACTATCATGTGCTGTGTCTCCATATGCATTCCAGTCATATCCGTAGTATTTAGCGCAAGTGGTCAGCTTTTGCCATTTGTACTCGTTAAAATAGTCGGACCATTGACCGTAGATCTTTGCAAATTCAAGCATTACATCAACCTGTTTTTTATGGACATAAATTCCGGAGGAAATTAAAAAAGCCATATCAAAATCTATGTTATAGCCTACA
>JAJGAH010000319.1 GCA_020844525.1 Eubacterium sp. | reverse complement strand
CTCACGGCGTCCCGGTCCTCTGGATGGCTTTGTCTCGCCTACGGAATAGCTCGGGAAGTTGTACTGGTGTATATAGCGCTTCTTGGTGATGTAGGGATCGAGGCCCTCGACCTTCTGCGCTTCAGAAAGCGGAGCAAGGGTCACAACATCGCAGATCTGTGTCTGACCACGTGTGAACATAGCGGATCCGTGTACACGCGGGATGACATCAACCTCTGCAGCCAGCGGGCGGATCTGACGGATCTGGCGGCCATCCGGTCTCTTATGCTCTTTGAGAATCATGCGGCGAACCGTCTTCTTCTGGTACTGATAAATTGCATCAGGAAGGAGGGCAAGCCACTCTTCGTTGTCTGCAAATTTTTCTTTTAAACGCTCGGTAATTTCTGCAATATTGTTTTCACGTGTCTGTTTGTCGTCTGTAAATACAGCGACCTCCATCTCAGAATCCGGAACTTCTTCACGGATTGCCGCAAAAAGCTCTTCAGGAACCGCACAACTCTCGTACGCATGCTTTGGCTTGCCGCATTCAGCAACAATCTGATCGAAGAAGGCAATAACCTTCTTATTGGTTTCGTCCGCAAGATAGATGGCATCAATCATCTTCTGCTCCGGAATCTCCTGAGCACCGGCTTCAATCATGATGACCTTTTCTCTGGTGGATGCAACGGTCAGAGCAAGGGTGGATTTTGCCTTCTGCTCATAGCCAGGGTTGATGACGAATTCGCCGTCGATCATTCCGATCTGTGTCGCTGCACAGGGACCATCGAAGGGAATATCGGAAATAGAAGTGGCCAGGGAAGCGCCCAGCATGGCGACAACCTCAGGGTCGCAGGCCGGATCAACGGACATGACCATATTGTTCAGTGTCACATCATTTCTGTAATCCTTTGGAAAAAGAGGACGCATGGGACGGTCGATGACACGGGAGGTGAGCACGGAATGCTCGGAAGCCTTGCCCTCTCTCTTATTGAATCCGCCCGGGAATTTTCCTACGGCATACATCTTCTCTTCAAATTCAACGGAAAGCGGGAAAAAGTCAATTCCCTCTCTCGGCTCTTTGGAAGCCGTTGCAGTGCAAAGAAGCGTCGTATCTCCATAGTGGATGAATGCGCATCCATTTGCCTGCTTTCCAACTCTTCCGATATCTACGGAGAGTTTTCTTCCGGCCAGGTCCATCTCATAGGTCTTGTAGTTGTTCTCAAGTTTTGTTGAGAATGTTTTGTTTTCTTCCATCTTTACTCCTTTTCTTCTCGGCGAATGCCATTTGGTCCGGAAGGCCGCTGCCCTGTGGCAAAGCAGATGCCAGCGATTTCCGGGAAACACGGAAACAGGGCGGATAGGTGAGTCCTACCCGCCCTGAAAGCGTTTCGATTACTTACGAAGTCCCAGCTTCTCGATCAGTGCACGATATCTCTCAATATCTGTCTTCTTGAGGTAGTCAAGAAGTCCACGTCTCTTACCAACCATCTTCAGAAGACCACGTCTGGAATGATGGTCCTTGTGGTTTGTCTTCAGATGCTCGGTGAGCTCCTTGATTCTCTCTGTGAGGATGGCAACCTGTACCTCTGGTGAACCGGTGTCTCCCTCTGTTCTTGCGTACTCTTTGATAATCTGCTGTTTGAGTTCTTTTGTAATCATTATTATTTCCTCCTGAATCTTTCTAATCGCCTGTGATTAAGATCCGGTCGGAGTTCCAGGATCTGAATCACGGTTAAAACTCATGCTTTCTCAATATAGCATAGGGGTTTTCAAATGTAAAGAAAAACAAGCGTATAAAAATGAACAGAAAAACAATCGCATAAAAAAATGAACCGATCAGCGCTTTGCCGTGCGGAGATCTGCAAAAAAACGGGTCAGCATTTCGCTGCACTCTGTTTCCAGAATTCCCTTGGTGGTTTTTACCTGATGATTAAACTGCGGGACCTGCATGAGATTGAGTACGGAGCCTGCACAGCCTGCTTTTGGGTTCATACACCCGATCACAACCTCATCCAGACGGGACTGTACAATGGCACCCGCGCACATTGGACAGGGTTCCAGTGTCACATACATCGTGCATCCCTCCAGGCGCCAGTCTCCCAGCGTCCGGCAGGCAATGCGGATCGCGTTCAGTTCTGCATGCGAAAGTGTGCTTGCATCGGTATTGCGCCGGTTGTACCCACGTGCGATGATTTTTCCATCTCTGACAATGACACACCCAATTGGCACCTCTCTGATAGCCGCAGCTTTTCTTGCCTCTGCAATGGCTTCCGACATATACTGCTCATGCATGGCCTGACGCGATTCTGCGTCCCGGGCATCTGCGATCCGTTCTTCTGCTTCCTGTGCCTTTTTCCGCTGCTGCCGTTTTTCCCATTTGCGCTGTTTTGCCGCCTGATCGGCAATGCGCCGGCTTTGCTTCAGGGAAGAGAGTTCTTCTGCAGTAAGGTTCTGTTGTTCTGATAAAGGAGTATCCTCCGTGACAGGCTGTATTTGCGCAGGCTCTGTCACGGAGGATACTGGATTCTGATTTTGGTTATTCATGGATCTTCTATATCCTGTATTTGGCAGATCATATTCCGGACTTTTCCATCCGGATGGCGTGTGATCCAGATGAGGGCAGTCCACAGTATACGGATGGTATGTCTGGAGGCAGCCGGGGAGAATGCTTATATGCCCAGCATCATCTTGTCGTTCGCGAATTCCTTGCCGGATACTTCCTCGAACTTGTCCAGCAGCTGGGATACGGTCAGGTTCTTCTTGTCCTCGCCGGATATATCGAAAATAATGTTGCCATCGTTCATCATGATCAGCCGGTTGCCATGAGTGATGGCATCCTTCATATTGTGTGTGATCATGAGGGCTGTCAGATGGTCTCGATTGATAATCGTCTCTGTGGCATGCAGTACTTTTTCCGCGGTTTTCGGATCCAGGGCAGCCGTGTGCTCATCCAGCAGAAGAAGCTTGGGCTTCTGCAGTGTAGCCATCAGAAGTGTGAGGGCCTGACGCTGACCTCCGGACAGCAGGCCGACCTTTGCGGTAAGCCTGTCTTCCAGCCCCAGATTGAGGATCTTCAGCTGTTCCCGGTACTCCGCGCGCTCTGCCGCGGTGACACCCCATCTGAGACCTCTGCTTGTACCCCGGCGTCTGGCCAGCGCAAGATTTTCGTCAATCTGCATTGTTGCGGCCGTGCCGGTCATCGGGTCCTGAAAGACACGTCCGATCAGCTTTGCACGCTTATAATCCGGAAGACCGGTCACGTTCTGACCGTCAATGAGAATAGATCCTGTATCTACCGGCCATACACCGGCAATGGCATTCAGGAGGGTGGATTTTCCGGCGCCGTTTCCGCCAATGACAGTGACGAAATCGCCATCGTTGAGTGTGAGGCTGACACCCCGCAGTGCTTTCTTCTCGTTTATGGTTCCGGGGTTAAATGTTTTGCTGATATTTCGAATCTCTAACATTTACTTTCCCTCCGTTTTCGAGTTCTTGCCTGCCCGGCTGAAGGAACTCCGTGCCTGCCCCTTCAGATATGGAACAGCCAGGAATACCGCAACAATAATGGCAGTGAACAGCTTCATCAGATTAGAATCGATCTTGAGCCACAGTACCAGCGTATAAACCAGATAATAGATAATACCGCCGATGATTACGAAGATCAGCCTTCCCATGAAGTTCAGACGCTTGTGAAGAATCGCCTCTCCAAGAACCTCACCGATAATGACAGCGGCAAGTCCGATTACGATGGATCCACG
>JAJGAH010000318.1 GCA_020844525.1 Eubacterium sp. | reverse complement strand
GCCATGGGAAATCCGAAAGGCGATGAGCAGCTCCCGAAGGACGTTTACTGGAAGATCCTTCGCTGGCAGCTGACTCTTCAGGGAACATGGAATTCTGCCTTCCACGCAGAGGGCGACGACTGGAAAGCCGTGGCTGCAGCAATGAAGGAAGGAGACTTCCCGTTTGAACGGCTGATCACGAAGAAATACCTGCTCAGCGAAGGCGATGAGGCCTTCCGCTTTCTGCAGGATAAGAGCGTCCATAAATCCCGCCTGATGTTCGTCATGCATGAGGAAGCCGACCGCCTGCTGAAAGAACGGGAAGAGAGCCGGAAATGAAGAGAAAAGGACAGATTGCCGCATCAATGATGTGCGCCGGCATAGATAAAATCTTTTATTACCTGACGGAATTCAAGGAAGCGAAGCTGGAATTCCTCCATGTGGACATCATGGACGGCCAGTTCGTCCCGAATTTTGCGCTGGGCACGGACTATGTAAAGAGTCTGCGCAGGGTGTCGGATATTCCGCTGGACTATCACTTTCTGGTGATGAACCCGCTGGAGAAAATGAGCTGGTTCGACATCCGCGAGGGCGACCACGTGGCCTTCCACTACGAACATAATGAGAACATCCCGGAATGCCTGCAGTTCCTGAAGAGAATCGGCGCGGCATCCTTCGTGGCCATCAACCCGGAAACGGACTACCACGTTCTGGATCCCTATCTGGACGATATGGACGGGGTTCTGGTGATGACCGTTCATCCGGGATTCGCCGGGAAGAAACTGGTGCGCTCCACCATCGAGAAGGTCAAGGAAATGAAGGATTACTTCGTTTCCACCGGAAGAGACGACCTGATGATCGAGGTGGACGGAAACATTTCCATCAAGAATGCGGAAATTTTCTATAACTGCGGTGCGGACATCTTTGTGGCCGGTTCGTCCAGTCTCTTTAAGAAATGTGAACTGTCTACGGAAGAAATTATCCGCGAAGAGCGGAAAGTGATTGGCTGGGATATCGAATGAGCATACTGTCAAAAATTGCATATTACGGCGCATCGGCCGTGCTGAACCGGGTGTTTTCCCTCTTTCCGATGAAGGAAAACCGGATTCTGTTCATCTCCGACGTGCGCAGCGACATCAGCGGCAATTTTAAATGCGTCTATGATTCGCTGGATTCACACTGGGAGAAGGTCACATCCCTGAAGGGAGACCGCCGGCTGAAGCGCAGCTTCGGCCAGTGGCTGGCGCAGTGCTGGTACATCGCGACCAGTAAATACGTGCTGCTGGACGACTACACCACCAGCACCGCCTACATCCGCGTACGGAAAAACCAGGAGCTGGTGCAGCTCTGGCACAGTTCCGGCGCCTATAAGAAATTCGCCCACAGCAGAACCGGAGAAGGCGGAGACATCCGCCACATCCACCAGGGCTACAAGCGCTACACCAAGACCATCTGCAGCAGTGATTTCTGCAGACCCTGCTTCAGCGAAGCCTTTTCCATCCCGATGGACCGGGTTCTCGCCACAGGAATTCCCCGCACAGACATTTTCTTCGACAAAGATTACATTGCAGGGAAACAACAGGAATTCTACGAGAAATATCCGGAACTGAGAGATAAGAAAATCATCCTGTTTGCCCCGACCTACCGGGGAACAAAGGTGGAAGAAGCGACCTACGATTTTTCGCGTTTTGATCTGGACCGGGCTTATCAGACGCTCGGCGATGACTACGCGATCATTTTCAAATGGCATCCGGCCCTGTATAACAACATCCGCTTTGGCATTGAAAAGGCCTATGATCTTGAGAAATATCCGGGATTCGCGTATGATTTGTCCCCGATGAGAGAAATCAACGATCTCCTGTTTATCACCGATATTCTGATTACGGACTACTCGTCCCTGATCTTTGACTACGCGCTGGTGAATAAACCAATTATCTTCTTCGCCTACGACCTGGAAGATTACGAGGACGGACGCGGGATGTACTTTCCATTCAGCGAGTACATCTACGGAAGAGTCTGCCGCGATACCGATCAGCTGCTTGACGCGATTCAGGCAGAAGATATGGGCAGTGACAGGCGCAGCGAATTTATACACAAGTTTATTGATAAGAATGACGGTCATGCCACACAGCGTGTGATGGAGGCCGTTTTTGGAGGAGCTAATGACAACTTACGCAGCAATACTGGCGGGGGGAGTCGGAAACCGGATGCAGTCCGCCACGATTCCTAAGCAGTTTCTGCAGCTCGGCGACCGTCCGATCATCATCTGGACGATCCAGAAACTGGTCCGGTCCCACGCATTCGACTACATCTACATAGCGATTCATCCGAACTGGAAAAACTATCTGCAGGAGCTAATAGAAAACTGGAAGGTGGACGCATCTTCACTGACCATTATCGACGGCGGAAAGGAACGTCTGGATTCCATCGAGAATGTCATTGACGCGATTTACGCAGAACATCCGGTTGAAACGGAAGATAAAATTCTGATTCACGATGCCGTCCGTCCCTTTATCACCCGCAGCATCATCAACGACAGCCTGGAAGCACTGAACCAGCATCCTGCCGTCGTTGCCGCCATTCCGGCGACCGATACCATGCTGTGGATTGAAAACGGGGACCAGGTTGATTCCATGCCCGACAGAAGCAAGCTGTACAACGGACAGGCCCCGGACAGCTTCCGCCTTCCTGTGCTGAAGAAATCGCTGAAAGAGCTGACACCGGAGCAGCGGCGCGTGATCACCGGCACGGCGCAGATCTGCCTGCTGAACGGCATTCCAATTCACACCGTTCCCGGCGATCCGGTGAACATCAAACTGACCAGTGACAGCGACATGCTGATCGCAGAAGGCCTGATAAAAAGAGAAATGAGTGAAAGATAATGAGTACACAAGAACATAAGTTAATCAGTCACCCAGACATTAAGATGAACAACCGCGTTGACGAGCATCTGATCCATGTCACCATTCAGGACATCAGCTGGGAGCGGATCATCATGCATTTCACCTGCCATATTGATGGTCTGGAGAACATCGACGCATCGAAACACCTTCATTTTTATGCCATCACCAGCTTCTACATGGCAAATGCAAGATACAAGCTGAAGAAAATCGACGACAGCACCTACGATTTTTCTCTGAACGTCACCAATCCGGGCTACTGCAGATGTCTTCCGATTGAGATCTATCACTTTGCCGTCTGCCAGGGAAATGACATTCTGGCCATTCCGGAACTCGCGCCGGAACTCGCGCCGGAACTTGCAGACAAATCCAGAGAATTCCTGTACAGCGGCAAGAACCGTTCTTACGTTGTCGATTTCTCGGTTGCAGAAGATGATACTGCCCTCTTCCTGGAAATGCGCGTTCTGAACACGAAGAAGGCCGGCATCGCTGATTACAATCTTCTGGACGAAGAAGAAAACGAAATTTCCGGCAAGCCGAAGAAACAGCATCTTTTCCTGACAAAAGGAAAGATCCGAAACATGATCAAAAGCTACTACGCTTACGAATCAAAAAAATTCGATAAATCCTTTGACGGCACAATCCGCACCGTCATGTTCATGAGTGAACAGAGTGAAAGCCTCGGTTCCAACCTGACCAGCGTCTATCACCGCATGCAGGAGCGCGGCCTCGATAAAAACTATGAGATCCTGTTCTCTGCACGTTCTGCGGTAGAAAAACACTACAGTGAAAAGAGCTGGTACGAGCTGATCAAAAAGGTTGCGCGCGCCGACATGATTTTCATCGACGACCACTGCCCGTTCTTGGACTGGCTG
>JAJGAH010000317.1 GCA_020844525.1 Eubacterium sp. | reverse complement strand
ACAGTCAGGGTGCCATTACTGCAGAGAGTGTAGAGTCGGATACAGAGGATCATGCGGCAAATTCCTCCACGGGAGGTGCGGTAACGGTAGAGGGCCTTTTTGCCGGCATGTCCATTGAGGACAAGGTAGCGCAGCTCTTTGTAATTACACCGGAGCAGCTGACAGGCCTGGAGCCGGTAACGGCTGCAGGACAGACAACCCAGAACGCGATCAATTCTTATCCGGTGGGCGGACTTATCTATAAGAAGGAGAATCTTGTGGACACGGCCCAGACGACAGAGATGATTGCGAATACACAGCAGTACAGCAAAGCCCGCACAGGGATACAGCTGTTTACCTGCGTAGATGAAGAGGGCGGGACTGTCCGCAGAATTTCCGGTAATGCAGGTTTTTCCGCGCCGGATATTCCGGATATGGCCGATGTAGGTGCGACGGGTGATGTGAGTCTGGCCGGTTCCTATGGGACCACGATTGGATCCTATCTGGCACCGATTGGCTTTAACGTGGACTTTGCGCCGGATGCCGATGTGCTCACAAATCCGGACAACGAGGTGGTGGCCAGAAGGTCCTTTGGCAGTGATCCGAATCTGGTTTCCTCCATGGCGCAGAGCTATGCTGCAGGACTTGAGTCACAGGGCGTCCTTCCCTGCTACAAGCATTATCCGGGACACGGAGCGACCACCGGGGATACTCATGCCGGATATGCATATTCCGACAGAACTCTGGAGCAGCTGCAGGCCAGTGAGCTTGTACCCTTCCAGGACGCTGTGAACCAGGGTGCGCAGATGATCATGGCTGCCCACATTGCCGTGCCGAATGTGACCGGCGACGAAACGCCGGCCTCCCTGTCATCCACACTGGTTACGGATATTCTGCGAAACCAGATGGGATACAAGGGTATCGTCATCACCGATGATATGGAGATGGGGGCGATTGTGAATAGCTATGGAACACCGGAGGCCTGTGTGAAGGCCATCGAGGCGGGTGACGATCTGCTTCTGGTTTCCACCGGTTTTCGGGAATCCTATCAGGCGGTGCTTGGTGCAGTGCAGTCAGGAAGACTTACAGAGGCCAGGATTAATGAGTCGCTGCAGAGAATTCTGACAGTGAAGCAGCAGATGGGACTGATCGGATAGATGTTTACAGACAAATCCCCTGAAGATCATTGGTCTTCAGGGGATTTTTTGCGGACGTAATTTTGATTTCAAAAGTAAAGCTTTCACAGGGTTTACAAAAGAATTTTGAAGTGATAAAGTTATTTCGGTTGATTAAATTTCTATAAAATTTATGTTCTGAGAAGAACATACAACCTGTTTTCCCGGCGCGATTTCTGATGGCGGGGAAGACCTGAAAAAGGAATAAAATCTATAAAAGGAAAAGAGGTGGAACAGATGGAAGGCTGTGATGGTGAAGGTCGAAGTCCTTATCACACACCGAAGGAATTGCAGAGCACCAGAGACGCAGAGTGCAGCGGACAGCCGGAAGCCATGAGCTGTTCCGCCGTTTTGTATCAGCGCAGCTGGTTATATGTATGAAATGTTTTGTGTTTCATATATTTTTTCGTGATCTGAAGTCCAGATCTGCCTGATCTTAATTGTGATCGAAGCCAACATTATATCATTTATGGCGCAGATTTCATGATCAGGAGTCCAGGTATGCTAAGCCTGGATGCAGTGGGCGCAGGATCATCTGAGTTCTGCAATTCATTTCCGTATCAAATCAATCAGACAATCGATCCCACACAACTTGAAAACGAAAAATTAATGCAAACGGACGGCAGTACATGTGTGTATGTATGATGTATTTGCTGTGATTTTGTATGTAGCAATATCAGGATTCTCATTAATTGCATGGTAAAATCCCGCCGGCTATGATGTTTTGTAGAAGTCAGTCTGCTATTATACCCTGCATCAGCATGGAACCTCTTGTCTGTTGCTGCATTAATCCTGCGTCTGTTTGTATTGCAATGAGGAGAGGAGAGACGGAATGAGCAGAGAAGAAAAAAATACTGAAATCACCGCCGCGGGATATGAGAAGGAAATTCTGGAAGTTATCCGGAGCAAGAATTCCCCGCGCGTGATCCGTGACCGGCTGCAGGATTATCATGCAAATGATATTGCGACTGTGCTGCCGCAGCTGGAGAAGAGAGAGAGATTATCGCTGTACCGCATTATGACGGTGGAGGATCTGGCAGAGATGCTGGAGTACACCGATGAGGATGCGGATTCATATCTGGAGGAGATGGACCCGAAGCGGGCGGCCACGGTTCTGGAGGAGATGGAACCTGCAACGGCTGCTGATATTCTGAAGAATACCGAGTCACAGCAGAAGAGGGCCTGGCTCGAGCTGATGGACCCCGAATCGCGCAAATCCATCCAGGTGCTGGCATCCTATGATGAGGACACGATCGCCAGCCGTATGACAACGAATTTTGTCACCCTGAAACGGACACTGTCGATCAAGGAAGCCATGAGCTCTTTAATTGAACAGGCGGCAGAGAACGACAATATCTCCGTCATCTATGTACTGGATGAGGACGACGTGTATTACGGCGCCGTAGATCTGAAGGACCTGATCATTGCCCGCAACGGCACCAGTCTGGACGACATTGTTGTGACTGCATATCCTTATGTATATGCGGACGAGAAAATTGAGGATTGTCTGGAAAAGATCAAGGACTATTCCGAGGAATCTATCCCGGTACTGTCAGATGACAATCACATTCTGGGCGTGATCACATCGCAGGATGTTGTAGAGGTTGTCGATGATGAGATGGGTGAGGATTACGCAAAACTCGGTGGCCTGTCTGCAGAGGAGGACCTGGAGGAGCCGATCCGGCTGAGCGTAAAGAAACGTCTGCCCTGGCTGGTACTGCTGATGTTTATGGGCATTGGCGTTTCCACGGTGGTCGGCCTTTTTGAAACGGTCGTGCAGAAGCTGACACTGATTATGGCGTTCCAGTCCATGATTCTGGACATGTCCGGTAACGTCGGCACCCAGTCACTGGCGGTGACCATTCGTGTACTGATGGATGAGCATCTGACCGGCAAGCAGAAGCTGCATCTGGTCGGCAAGGAGATGACCGTCGGATTTTCAAACGGATTTATCTTGTGCATTGTTTCCTTTGTAGCTATCGGTCTGTATATTATGGCGGCCCGGAAGATGCCGCCGGCAACGGCCTTTGCCATTTCGGCCTGCATCGGGCTTTCTCTGCTGCTGGCCATGCTGATTTCCAGCTTTGTGGGAACCGCGGTACCGATCTTCTTCAACCAGATCGGCGTAGATCCGGCTGTTGCGTCCGGACCGCTCATCACAACACTGACCGACCTTGTCGGCGTTGTTACCTACTATGGACTTTCCTGGATTATGCTGGTCAACGTGCTGCACATGTGACAATGCAGAAACGCTGGTCTGATTCCAGAATAGATGCCGGATTCTTTATCTGTTACAAAGTAGTGCAGCTTTGGATATATAATGGAGAAGTGCAGGTGTTCATGTATCAAGCACAGTATGTTCGTCTGGGCTTCAGGGGGATTTGAAAGCTATGGATTTAAAGGATTTTTATGACGGTCAGGAATTCTACGCCTTTGATTATCTGGGTGCGCAGTGCCAGAAAAGGGGTGTGGTATTCCGTACCTACGCGCCGAATGCCGAGGCGGTATCGGTGATCGGTGAATTCAACGGCTGGACCGACACGCAGATGGAGAAAGTGGAAAACGGTCAGTTCTGGGAAGTAAAGGTGCGCAATGCGAAGCCT
>JAJGAH010000316.1 GCA_020844525.1 Eubacterium sp. | reverse complement strand
AAAAGTATAACAAAAAAGCCGGCTATTTGCAATCATTTTCGATTACAAACGCCGGTTTTTGGCCATTTTCTTCATCTCACGATTGACGAATTACTCATTGAGGGTACTTTTCTTTGGAAGTTCACATCAAAGTGCAGCAGCCTTCAATTTTTTATTATTTCTTTCTGTCCGCTATATTTTAGCGTTTCAGCCATATATAGCGTCTTATCCAGATACCCGGAACATCATTCATTTGCAGCATGCTCAAACGCAGCCAGCTCCGGATGTTCTCTCTTTTCCTTCGTATAGTTCTCATACGTCGGTTTCTTATGCTTCTCACTAGCCCAGATCCGGTCAGCAACCGGCGCCCAGTTCTTGGCGTAATCGTCGCACTTCTCGCAAAGCTCTTCCGCGGATTCCGGTGCTTCCTCGTTGGTCTGATGCGCACCGGTCTTCTCTACCATTTCACGCAGCAGCTGCGGGTTCTCCAGCATCGGGCACGGACGCAGATGGTTACGGTTGAACGGCTGTCCCTCGTGGTAAGCCATGAACAGCGGGCTCTGCAGCATCTCCAGAATGGAGTTGTCGTGAATATTTGTATTAGAATAATGGATGAATACACACGGCTCAGCGTCGCCGCTTGCATTGATGTGGAAGTAGTTACGTCCTCCGGCGATACATCCGCCTACATACTCGCCATCATTCTGGAAGTCCATCGGATAGAACTGGATCGGGCATTCCTGTGAGCGGACATAGCGGATTCTCTTGATCATGTACTCTCTCTGCTCCGGTGTCGGAAGCAGTGCAGGTACAGCATTCTGACCGGTAGGCATGTAATGGAAGTAGAATCCGAACTTCGCGCCCTTCTCCTCCAGCAGATGGAAGAAGTCATCGCTTGTAACCGCATCGATATTTGCCTTGGTATAGCAGATAGATGTTCCAAACAGAATACCGTATTCATGCAGCAGGTCCATAGCCTTCATGACCGCTGCATAATGACCCTTTCCACGTCTTGCATCATTGGTATCCGGTGTTCCCTCAATAGAAAGGAAGAAGGTCATATTGCCGAGGCGGGCAATCTCCTTTACAAGGTCCTCATCGATCAGCGTGGAGTTGGAGAATGCCGCAAAGTAGCAGTCATGATGCTTCTCCATCAGCTTCAGGATATCCTTCTTGCGAACCATTGGCTCTCCGCCGGTCATCAGATAGAGATAAACACCAAGCTCCTTACCCTGTGTGATGATCTTGTCCATATCCTCAAAGGAAAGGTTGTTCTTGTGGCCATAGGTACCTGACCAGCATCCCTCGCAGTGCATATTACATGCGGAAGTGGGATCAAACAGGATCAGCCACGGAATATTGCAGTTATACTTTTCACGGTTTGCACGGATTGTCTTTGTTCCGCGAAGGAATGCCTCGTATCCGAGGTTCAGAAGAGTCATCTTCGCGAACTGCGGATTGGTCTCATCGATGATCTGATCGATGAACTTCATCCATTTATTATCCGGGTCCTGAATTGCCTTTTTAACCGACTCAACCTTTTCAGGCGGAAATGCCTTGCTTCCAAAAAACTTCTCAGCCCATCCCATGAATGTGAGGTAGGTCTGTCTCTTATCTTTACTGTTCTTTACATTCTTTACCAGACCGTCAATTACTACTTCAACTGCCTTGCGCTCGGCAGCATGCTTTACATAACCAAGTGTAGATGCCATTTATAATCTCCTCCTTGTCTACCAGCAGAATTATATGCTTCAAAACCTCTTCCGTAAATCGGACAAACTCCCGCATCCGTCCGAAAGCACAAGGCGTTTTCCCACTTCAAAAAAAATGTTACCCTGATTCCGGCGTTTTCTGTACAGAATTCCGGTTCGTTACTTTTCAAAGGTGTGTCAGGAAGACACTTCTCATTTGTCTGTTTCCGTTCGTAAACGGACAGTAAGCTGGTTTTATGCTTATTTTTTGTTGCTGCGAAACTCGTCGGGCAAAAACCGCCCTCCTCAAACATTCTCGCGATCAACATTATTGGCAGCTTCGCATAAAACCAGCTAACTGTCCGTAGTTACTCACTCCAAAGGCCTGCATGAGAAGTGCCCTCCTGACACACCAGTGAACTGTAATTCCAGTTCTGCCCACCTGCGATAATTGATTTTGCCACCTTGCCCCTGTGGCAAAGCTGTCATATAATAAAATGCTGAAAATGTCATGAGAAAACAGAGCCGCCTCCATCATGCAGCTGTATGGCGCTATATATTGCTGTATACAGCTGTATGTTGTCCTATCATAACGTAACGTATGGTATAGAATGCGTTGCAGAAGAAAGCGGCCCGCGCTTGCGTCCGGGACCCGGGCGTGACCGAAGAAAGGAAATTTTTTTATGTGTGGAATCTGTGGATTTACAGGAATGGATGTGGAACAGAAGCCCATTCTGACCAATATGATGAACCGTATGATACACCGCGGCCCGGACGGCGGAGGGCAGTACATCTGCCCGGGTATTGCCATGGGGCACAGACGTCTGTCCATCATTGACCTGACAGATGCAGGAACGCAGCCGATGTTCAACGAGAACAGAACCCTGGTGTGCACCTTCAACGGCGAGATTTATAATTACAAGGAGCTCAAGGCTGAATTGCTGAAGGCGGGTCATGTCTTCACCAGCAGCTCCGATACAGAGGTTCTGCTGCACGGATACGAGCAATGGGGCGTCTCCATGCTCGATCGTCTTCGCGGCATGTTTGCCTTTGTACTCTGGGACACCGAGAAGAGGGAGCTCTTTGCCGCAAGAGATATGTTCGGCATCAAGCCTCTGTATTACACGGAAATCAACGGGAACATCATCTACGCATCAGAGATCAAGAGCATCCTGGAATATCCCCTGTATCAGAAGGAGGTCAACCTGAAGGCGCTGGAGCAGTATCTGTCCTTCGAGTATTCCGTGCTTCCGGAGACCTTTTTCAAGGGTATCTTCAAACTGATGCCGGGTCACTACATGATCTGGAAAGATGGAGAGAAGAAGATCACCCGCTACTTTGACCCGATGCTGACACCGACCAGTTCGCCTGTGGACCACGCAAAGCTGATCGATCAGATCGATGAGACGATGCAGAATTCCATCCGCTACCACATGGTCAGCGATGTGGAAGTTGCCTCTCTGCTCTCCAGCGGTGTGGATTCCAGCTACGTGGCCTGCCATTTCCACGGATCCCGTACCTATACAGTGGGCTTTGACTATGAGAAGTACAATGAGATCCCCTATGCACAGGAGCTGTCCAAGACACTCGGCATTGAAAACCATAGCAAGGTCATCTCAACCGAGGAATACTGGAAGGAGCTTCCGCGGATTCAGTATTTCATGGACGAGCCGCTGGCAGACGCCTCCGCTTCTGCTCTTTACTTTGTGGACCGTGAGGCCGCAAAGGACGTCAAGGTTATCCTCTCGGGCGAGGGCTCCGATGAGCTCTTCGGCGGATACACCATCTACCATGAACCGATGTCTCTTGCAGGCTATCAGAAGCTTCCGAAGCCGCTGCGCAGAGGTATTGCGGCTGTTGCAGAGAAAATCCCGGGACATCCGAAGGGCAAGAGCTTCGTGATCCGCGGGTCAAAGGATGTGGAGGAGCGCTTTATCGGCAATGCGAATGTCTATGATATGAAGCTCAGAAACAAGGTTCTTCGCTACCCCAGTGCAGATTCCTCACCTTACACGCTTACAAAGCCTTATTATGATAAGGTAAAGAATCTCAAGGACACCGAGAAGATGCAGTACATCGACCTCAACTTCTGG
>JAJGAH010000315.1 GCA_020844525.1 Eubacterium sp. | reverse complement strand
CCCGCCCCGCGCCGGCATGACCCCAGACGCCGTCAACAAAATCGCCGCCTACGGCGTCCCGCAGATCGTCTACATCAGCTGCAACCCGAAGACCCTGGCCAGAGATCTGTCCGGCTTCAAGTATCTGGGCTACCGGACGGACTATGTGAAGCCGTTTGATAATTTTCCGGGGACGAAACACGTCGAGACGGTAGTATTGATGTCAAGGGTCGAGGGCAAATAGCCCTGAAAATCCCTGATTTCAAGCCATTCTTGGAATTTGACATCCAGATTGATAACTGAAACTTATCACTCCACGGGAACTTATCGACCGCAATGGTTTAGAGTCGATTTTTATGGTTTTCACATAGTTTAGGCTATGGATTAGATGTCAGGTTTTGAGTTAGTGGATTAGATGTTTTTTGCCGCTGAGTGAGCGGATTAGATGTTGCGGAAAGGTGTTGATAAATAATGACCAAGTCATCAACAGATGATTTGATTCAATTTATGTCACAGTATTCACTGGAAAGTGTGCTGTCTGGGATAATTGAAATGCAAATGCTTCTTTATGGGCACGATGATACGTTTATTCCAGCGTCTGAATATTTGGCTGCGAATGTATTATATGCATGCAAAGAAAAAGGTAATAAGGATTTTATGTGGCATGACTATGAAGTTTTAGAACAATATTCGAAAAGCTCTTTTGCTCCTAATGTAGAACAACTTTTTTCGGAAACGTTGAGCATGGTAAATGCCAGTGATGATGAAAAGCAAAAATTCCTTCAATCGAAAATGATGCAAATGAAAGGAAATTTTTATAGAGATGATGGCTATATTCATCAATTACTGGGGGCTGCCAGACTTCTATATGCTCCACTTGACGATTCTATGAAGGATGTCTTGGGCTTTTCATATTCATCTTATGAAAAAGTACTTAGATTTATTTTTTCTCAATATGGATTAAGAATTTCAGAAGCTAATAAAGATAAGTACAAATTAAAAACGCTATTTTTCTATGATTAGTTGCTGAGCCGTTCCAAAGAGAAGATCCCGTAGGGATAGTCGCCATATGCACGGTATAGGTCAATGGGCATCTTCTGTTTACATATGTCTGCGGCATTCACTGAAGATGGCTGTCTCATCAGCCCCATATATGTCGTGGATCTGCGCTTCTTGAGATCAATCAAATACTTCAGCTGTTTCTTGAATACGAGTTAGTCAATATAGCACTGGAGATGCCTTGCCGATAAACCGTGGGTTCTTTTCATCAAGCTCTTTAGCTCTGTGTGGAGCTCGATCGGACTGTGATCGTTCATGAATGATTGATTGATATACATAAGGGATACTTCGCTGATACAATGTGTCCTAGTGATACAACATCAATGTGCTGTACCTGGAATGATACTTTGACTAATTTGGCAACTAATCGTATAAAAATAGTGATGATTTTTGATAGATTTTATATGCTCAGTGCAAATGATAATTTTTTTCAAATAACGTTTACATGTATTTAACATTCTTCTTGTTGACAAGTGATGGTTTTGAACGTATACTGACAATATCTTCTTTGCACTGCATTACATCCCGGTAAAACGGAGTGCGAGATCAACAGTACAAACTGAGCAGGCGATGCCTAGAAATAGGTGTGGGGCTGGGCCGTTCCGATCACGGCAACAGAGTGCGAAATTTGCACCTGTGGGACAGTTGTATATCCCATTGGTGTTTTTTTGTTCTTATATTAGGGATAGATGACCTCTGAATGAAGTGCCATAGAAGCAATCAATACACCGCGCAAGGCGGATTACGGAGGATACTTTTATGACCATCAATGATTTCAAAGAAACAGGCCTGACATCAGAACAGGCTAAAAATCGTCTTCAGCAATATGGCAAAAATGTTTTGGCAGTTCAGAAAAAAGAAAACTTTTTTATAAAAATATTCCATATTATCTGCGAACCAATGTTTTTGTTGCTTCTTGGTGCAGCAATTATCTATTTTATTTTAGGAGAACCAAGAGACGGCGCAATTATGCTGATCTTTGTGGTAGGTATTATCAGTATTGATGTTATTCAAGAATGGAAAACAGATAAGACCTTGAGTGCTTTAAGGGATCTTTCAGCGCCTCGTATTAAGGTTATCCGAGATGGCACGGAGCAGGAAATTGCCAGCGAAAATCTTGTGCCAGGTGATCTTATGATGATTTATGAAGGAGTCAAGATACCAGCGGATGGCATCGTCATGAAATGTGCTGATCTTTGTGTGGATGAGTCTTCATTAACTGGTGAAGCAGAAGGAGTCTGGAAAACAATCAGTAAGATTGATACAGATACTGCACAAAAAGAATATTGGCGGAAGGATTATTGCTATGCCGGTACATTAGTTACACAAGGAACTGGCACAATCCTGATAAATAAGACCGGTGTACATACCGAATATGGAAAGATAGGCGTCAATGTTGCTGAGGCACCGCAAGAAAATACACCATTACAGAAACAGACCAAAAATCTCATTAAGACCTGTACAATCATTGCTGGAATACTATTTTTACTAGTATGTATTTTCACGTGGCAGGATCTTCCAGACCACGCTTTTGCGGACCGTTTTATACAAAGTGTTTTATCCGGCATCACTTTAGCAATGGCGATGATTCCGGAGGAATTCCCGGTTATCCTGACAGTATTTCTATCAATGGGCGCTTGGCGGCTTGCAAAGAAAAATTCACTCGTCAGAAAATTGCCTAGTGTAGAAACATTGGGTGAAGTATCTGTGCTGTGCGTCGATAAAACTGGAACAATCACAATGAATCAGATGAGCGTCCAGAATACATGGCTTGCATCCGGTACGGAACAGGAACTGTATGAAACCATGGGGATGGCATGTGAGACGGATGCTTATGATCCAATGGAAAAAGCGATGCTACGTTTTTGTGAAGAACATGGGATATCCAAAGAATCTCTTTTTAATCATTTATTCATTTCAGAATATGCTTTTACAAATGAATTGAAGATGATGGGCCATGTATGGAGAAAAGATGATGGTATTTTGATTGCTGCAAAAGGAAGCCCGGAGAAAATTTTGTCTATCTGTAAATTATCTGCTGAAGAAAAGAAAGAAGCGGAAGATCAAATTATTTCACTTTCTCAGCAGGGGTTGCGTGTCATTGCAGTTGCAAAACAAAATCCGCAGAATGAAACAGAGATTCCAGCGACAATTACAGACTGTCATCTGCAACTTCTTGGAATTGTTGGACTTGCTGACCCACCACGTGAAAATGTAAGGAATGATATCGAAGAATGCCGAAAGGCTGGCATCCGGGTCGTCATGATTACTGGTGATAATGGAGTTACCGCTTCAGCAATTGCTTCTAAGATTGGCATGGACAGCAGCCAGATCATTACTGGTGAAATGATTGAACATATGTCAGACGAAGAACTTTGCAAAGCTGTGCAGAAAGTCTCTATTTTTTCTCGTGTCATTCCCGAACATAAGATGCGGATCGTAAAAGCATTTAAAGATAATGGAGAAATTGTAGCGATGACTGGAGACGGGGTCAATGATGCTCCTGCATTAAAATATGCTGATATTGGCATCGCTATGGGTATGCGAGGCAGTGAAGTATCTCGTGAAGCAGCTGATTTGATCCTTATGGATGATAATTTCACAACGATTGTCGAGACAATTAAAGATGGCAGAAGAATCTATGACAATATCCGCAAAGCTGTTGGATATGTATTTACAATCCATATTCCGATTGCCTTCTCCTCTCTGCTTGCACCATTTCTTGGA
>JAJGAH010000314.1 GCA_020844525.1 Eubacterium sp. | reverse complement strand
CAGCATAATGAGAAAGGAACTTCTGGAGGCGTTTCAGATCTGCGATTCCACCTTTCCAATCGGAACCTTTAATCATTCCTTTGGGATGGAAAATTACCTTTCCAGGAGGGTGATCCGGAAAGCGCCTCAGTTCCGGGAATGGCTGATGCATTATTTCTGGTTTCAGTACCATTATGGAGAGGGGCTGCTGGTCATCCTCTGTATGCGGGCGCTGGATGAAGGGAAGGAGGATGCGCTGCTGGAGTATGACACGATCATCAACCGGTCTGTTGCTGCATCCGAGACCAGAGAGGGAAGCCGGCTGATTGCCACCCAGATGCTGACACTGATTCATCGGATGTATGGAGACGGCTTTCCTGCGCTGGAGCATTATGCAGAAAAGGTAGAGGGAAACAGCTTTTCTGGCAACCCTGCGATTGTTTTTTCTGCCTTTGCTCATGAGAAGGGGATTAATTGCAGAGATGCATTTGAATTGTATGGATACAGCGTGGCATCGACACTGGTGCAGAATGCTGTCCGTTCGGTGCCTCTCGGGCAGCGGGAGGGGCAGGTGATTCTGCATGAGGTCCTGTTGTTCATTTCGGATCTCTATGAACAGACGGCACGGCTGGATGTGGAGGATCTTGGAGCCAGTGCGCCGGGTCTGGAGCTGGCACAGATCTGTCATGAAACGCAGGAGGCAAGACTGTTCATGTCTTAAATTGAAATAGTCATACGTGAAGATGCATGTATGATGAACATGATTTTATGGACAGAAGGCAAGTGTTTAAGAAATTGTCTTAAAATTCGAACATTTGCAGACATGCTAGAAGAACCGTAGTACTTCTTGCTTGTCGAAACCGTGAGAATTTCAAGACAATTTCATGATCATCAATCTTTTAATCTCGATATCATGAATATATGTGTGACAGGAGGAAGAAATGTTATGAAACGTGCAGTTAGAATCGGCGTAGGCGGTCCTGTCGGATCCGGAAAAACGCAGCTGATCGAGAGACTGACGAGGCGTCTCAAGGATGAATACAGCATGGCGGTCATTACCAATGACATCTACACAAAGTGGGACGCGGAATACATGGTTTCCAACTCCGTGCTTGATGCGGACAGAATCATCGGTGTGGAGACCGGCGGATGCCCGCATACGGCCATCCGAGAGGACGCGTCGATGAACTTTGCCGCTGTGGACAAGCTGGAGAACCGCTTCAACCATACGCTGGATCTGATTTTCATTGAGAGCGGCGGTGATAATCTGGCAGCGACCTTCAGTCCTGAGCTCGTGGATTTTTCCATCTACATCATTGACTGTGCAGAGGGAGAAAAAATACCTGCAAAGGCAGGACAGGGTATGATCAAGTCTGATCTTTTTATCATAAATAAAATAGATCTGGCGCCCTATGTCGGGGCGAACCTGGAAAATATGAGAATCACCTCACAGAAATTCCGGGGAGATGGAACCTTTGTGTTCACCAATCTGAAGACGGATGAAGGCCTGGAGGATGTCGTGAAATGGCTGAAAAGGGACTGTCTTCTGGAGGATCTGGAACAGTGAACAGTAGCCTGTGCACAGGTGTATTTCGCGGGAGTGCTCTTTTTAAAAGAGGTAACCCGGCGTAATTTGGAGAAATTATATGGAAAAGCGATATGACGGAGAGATCCGTCTCGGGTTCACAAACCGAAACGGGCGGACAGTCGCACGCAGCACATACCGGAGAGGAAATTCCCGGATTTCCGGCAACATTCCCGTTGCCGGTGAGATCCCTTACTATTTTCTGATCAGCACGGGTGGAGGTTTTACAGAAGGGGAGCAGTATCTGCAGAACGTCACACTGGATGACCATTGCCATGCGATCCTGACGACACAGACCCCGAATTATATATACAAGTGTGACAACGGCGGACTGACTACGCAGAACAACGTAGTGCATATAGGGGAAGATTCGTTTCTGGAATATTATATCGATGAGACAATCCCTTATGCGCACGCAAGATTCCGTCAGAACACAGAGATCCGGATGGAAAGGGGAGCCCGCCTGATTTTCACAGACGGCTTAACGGCTGGATGGTCAGATGATGAGACACCTTTTCAGTACAATGATATCGGTCTGAAGACCAGAATATGGATGGAAGACCAGCTTCTGATCAATGATTTTCTTCTGGTTGATCCGACACAGTGTCCGATGCAGGAGATCGGGTGCTTTGAGGAGGCGCAGTATTACAATTCTGCAGTTATTATTGATGCACAGGTGTGTCCTGAGATGCTGGAGAAGATGCGCGCTTTTCTGGACCATCGGTTTTCTGCTTCCGGGACCATCCGTTATGGTCTCTCTCTGCTTGATCAGGATGGTATTATTCTCAGGGTACTGGGACAGCGTATTGAAGAGAACCGCAGCCTGCTGTATGCGCTGACAGGGTATTACCGGGAAGAAATACTCGGGTATCCGCACTTTTCACTGCGGAAAAATAATGGATGGAATTTCCGGCAGTGAATCCGTATAGAAATTATTCTGCAACAGGAGGAATTGGCGCTTCCATTGTCTGTATTTTTTCGTTATAATCAGATCAGACCCGGCGTGGCGGGTCTGGTTTCTGAATGAAAATAGTATTTTTAACGAAAAAAGGAGAAGTTTTATGTGGACAAGAGCCGGATTAAAGAACCGTGCCAGGGAAGTGTTTACTGCGAATTACTGGAAGGCACTTCTTGCAGCACTGCTTCTTGGTATTGTGGCGTCAGGTGGTGATTCCAGTGGTTTTCTATCCGGTATTTTCACCGGCGGCATGAATTACGGAACGATCAGTGCTGGTGATGATGCCTTTCAGTTCAGTGGTATGGCGGGATTCGGGCTGGGATTTCTTGCAGCCGGTATTATTATCACGATCGTAATTATTGGACTGGCAATCTTTCTGGTCATGGATATTTTTCTCTTCAAGCCCCTGGAGGTCGGTATCCGTAAATTTTATTATACCAACCTGCATCAGAAGGCTGAATTAAAGGAGCTGGCAGCTGGTTTTGACCATTCCTACATGAATGTGGTGAAGATCATGTTTTTCCGGGGACTGTATACCTTCCTATGGTCACTGCTCTTTGTGATTCCAGGTATCGTGAAGTCCTATGAATATCGGATGATCCCTTATCTTCTTGCAGAGCATCCGGAGATGTCAATGGAGGAGGCCTTTGCGATCAGCCGGAATATGATGGATGGAAATAAATGGAAGGCATTCGTGCTGGACTGGTCCTTCATATTATGGGAGTTCCTGTCTGCGGTCACTCTTGGCATAGTGGGAATTTTCTATGTGAATCCATATGTGGCACAGACCTCCGCAGCGCTGTATGATGCACTGAAAATCGAGAAAAACCCCTTCGCTGGAGAAAATGCAGGATTTGCAGGACAGAATTTCAGTCAGACGGGTGGTTTCGGACAGGTATGAGGAGAAACGAAGCGGAAGCATCTATACAAATTTCTGCATAATCTGTGCAGGATTTCTGTTAATTACCTCCGAAAATTTTCCTGAAACAGGGAAAAGCGTTTGCAAACAGAATAAGAAATAGTAAAATAAGCCGGTATGGTTCAATGAGGAGCTGATCTGCAAAACAGACATCCTGAGCGAGCCATGCCGGTTTTTACTGTGTAGAATTGTGTTCGGCCGCCTATTGAATGACCGGAGTATATTTTTGACAGAGGATGATGACATGATGAAAGCATTGGTAAAGTTCAACAAGGTCGAGGATATTGTGAATTTTGTAAAGATTGCAGGCGAGTGCAAAGACGATGTGACG
>JAJGAH010000313.1 GCA_020844525.1 Eubacterium sp. | reverse complement strand
TGGAGGGTGAAAGCGGAAAGATGGCTTCTATCGTCCGCGTCTCCGACAAGCCCTATCGCGTCAGCTACGGTCTTGTAGACATTGATGTTGCGGCCAACGCAGAAAAAAAGGTTCCCGAAGAATGGATCAATGCCTCAGGTAACGATGTCACAGAAAAGATGATGGCCTATCTGGTGCCGCTGATTCAAGGAGAGAGCCGCATCTTATGGAAAAACGGAATTCCCAGTACAATGGTTCTGTACTAATTTGCCAAAAAATGATATGACATGTACCTCACACGCAAAACGGCCACCGACAGAATCGGTGGCCGTGATTTTTTGTGTGAAAATATGAAAACAATAGAACAAGCAATATTACTGCGCCTGCTGCGCTTCCTTTTCCTTCGCGCGGAATGCTGCGCCCGGATCATGCCGGTGCAGATAGACCAGAATCAGAATACCAGCCGCTACGGTGAACAGTCCGATGAACTGTGAGGTGGACAGTGGTCCTACCTGACCGCGGATCAGGTCGCCTCTCCAGAACTCCACGATAAAGCGTCCGATGCTGTAAAGCGTAAGATACCAGCCGGCCAGCTCACCTTCCTTTTTCTGCCATTTCTTTCCATAGAGAACCAGAAAAGCAAAGAGCAGGAAATCACCGGCACTCATGATGAGCTCAGTCGGTACCAGATGCACACCGTTTGGCGCATAAGCTGAATGCGTAAATTCCGTATACAGCGGTCCGTCTGTCTCGACGCCGTAGCAGCATCCTGCAAAAAAGCAGCCGATTCTGCCAAAGCCCTGGGCCAGAGCTACTGCCGGAAAGGCGATATCAAAGTACATCCATACATTCATCTTCCGCCACTTACAGTACAGGATTCCGCCCAGCAGTCCGCCCAGCAGTCCGCCGAAAATCACCCATCCGTTTGTGATAGCATCCGATAACGTCAGCGTTCCCGCCACAAGCTCCGGAATGATTGTGATGATATACAGAATCTTGGAACACAGGAAACCGAAAACCACACAGGCGATGACCAGCCCGAAAATTTTCTCTCTCTCCTTTTCGGACAGTCCCTTCTGCTTCGCCCTGTGATCCGCCATAAAATAGGCCGCAATGATACCGATGGCAATCATCACACCGTACGTATGAATCGTAATTGGCCCTATAGAAAACAGATCATTGTACATGCGGTCTCATCTCCCTTACCATGCCATACATGACAGAAGCACGAATAATGAGAAGCAATACATTTGCAATCATCTACATTCATGCCCTGCCTGAAAAAATATTCTTTGATCGATATTTACTGTGCTGATGCGCTGCTTACCGCAGAGGTTGTTCCTGTGGAACTGCTGCCCGTTGCAGACGTTGCTCCCGTAGATGCACTGCTCGTTGAAACAGTTCCTGCGGAGGAACTGCTTACTACAGATGATCCTGTCGTGGAGCTGCTTACCACAGATGATCCTGTCGTGGAGCTGCTGGATGTGGAGCTGGAGGCTACAAGCTCTGTATAAGCATCCGTATCTGTAACCGTGAGCTTCTTCCACGGGCTCTCCTCTACAACGGTAGCGGCATCTACCCACGCCTGAACCTTGTCGTTGTAATTGGACTTTTTCCTGTCAGAGATGATGCTCTGTTTCTTTGTCTCGGTCGCATCCTGGTCAAAGGTCTTATCCATTCTGACCAGATAATAGTAATCTCCGGTGTCGATGACGCCATCATAGATCTGGCCGTCTGAAAGGCTTCTGGCTGCATCCAGCACCTCGCTGGGCATCACTGTATCGTCGGAACCGAAAGAATAGGTGGTGCAGGCAATATTTGTATTGTCCAGGTTACTGGCCATGGTCTTCATGTCCGCATTTGCCACGTCTCCGCTGTCCTGTACCTGCTGCAGCAGCTCCTTGAGCTCTGTCATGTAGGTGTTCTTCTCATCATCTGTGGCATCTGTGGTCTTGCCTGTGCTGCTGTCCGTCTTGGTCAGCGCGATCCGGGCATAGGTGATGGTGGACTGCTTTGCCTCGTCATCCGTCACATTTGTATCAGTATCTGCAACCATCGGATCGTACATCAGCTGCTGATAGGTTGAGAGCTCCAGCGCCTCCTTGATATTGTCCTCGGACACGCCGATCTCGTCAAGCTTATCCTGGTTCTTCTCATAGGTGGACTTTGCTGTGTCCTCGATCTGTGTCTCCAGCTCATCCGGAATGGTAACGCTGTAATCGGAGGCATGATCACGAAGCAGTACATCCTGTACCAGGGTATCCTTGACTGAATTCTTCAGATTGTCTCCATAAGTCATGGAATCCTGCGAGCTGGTGGCTGCCGAATACTGGTTGCTCCAGAATGAGCCGGAAGACAATCCGTACTGCTGCAGCATATAGGTCGTAGACGCCTGCTGATATCTCAGCATAAAGGTTGCCGTGCCAAGGCTGATTTTCTCATCATTGACAGCCAGCGCCGTCTTTGTACCATCGACTTTTCCACAACCTGCGAGAACAGAAGCCAGCATACCGGCCACAAGGAGTCCACACAGGGATGCTTTCTTGAACTTGTTCATTTCCGATTCCTCCGAATCATTTATTCTGCATTTCTTATCATGCCGGCGTTCCGGCATTAATGACTAGATTATATACTCAATCACGGGCTTGGGCAACTTTTTTCTCCAGACGGCCGGCGGGCTGACAGGGGTTACTGTTCAGAGGTGTGTCAGGAGGACACTTCTCATTTGTCTGTTTCCGTTCGTAAACGGACAGTAAGCTGGTTTTATGCTTATTTTTTGTTGCTGCGAAACTCGTCGGGCAAAAACCGCCCTCCTCAAACATTCTCGCAATCAACATGATTGGCAATTTCGCATAAAACCAGCTAACTGTCCGTAGTTACTCACTCCAAAGGCCTGCATGAGAAGTGTCCTCCTGACACACCAGTGGACTGTAACTGACAGGGATCAGTCTAATCCGTGCGTATCTCCTGCAGCGCCTTGGCGAACTCAGTCAGAATCTGCAGGATCCTGTCTGCGTTTCTGTCGGATGCCTTGCGAAGCGTGCGGGAAAAATGCGGCTTTGCACCAGCCCTGAAGATAAATCTTCCGCGGAACCTTTCCTCGTCCAGAACCTCCGGTATCTTCACGGCCTGAATCGCCGCCTGCGGGTAAAGCATGATCTGAATCTCCCTGCCCATCTGCTTGATCTCAGAGATATAGGCCTGGTGCGCGGCAGCCTTCAGAAGGGAGACGCCCACCAGGTTCGTGACGGACCTTGGCGGCTCTCCGAAGCGGTCAATCAGCTCTCCGATCATGTCATCCGCCTCATCTTCGTTTTCTATGCCCGCTATTCTCTTGTAGATATCGAGCTTCTGTCCCTCCTCCGGTATATAGGTCTCAGGGATGAAGGCATCCACGGCAATATCGATCGTCGTCTCGAATTCTGCCACCTGCGGTCTGCCCTTGGCCTCCTGCACGGCTTCGTTGAGCATCTTGCAGTACAGATCGTATCCGACGGCCTCCATATGCCCGGATTGCTGCGCACCCAGAAGGTTTCCCGCACCCCGGATCTCCAGGTCCCGCATGGCGATTTTTACGCCGCTGCCCAGCTCCGTAAATTCACGGATCGCGTGCAGCCGCTTTTCCGCATCCTCTTTGAGCATCTTGTTGCGCCGGTACATCAGGAAGGCGTAGGCATTCCGGTTGGACCTTCCGACACGGCCGCGCAGCTGATAGAGCTGAGACAGACCCAGACGGTCTGCGTCGCATACGATCAGGGTATTCACGTTTGCGATGTCCATGCCGGTCTCGATGATCG
>JAJGAH010000312.1 GCA_020844525.1 Eubacterium sp. | reverse complement strand
GGAGCAGATGCAGTTGTGGCTGTCATGAGTGGTGATTTTGTACAGAGAGGCGTCCCCGCTATTTACGATAAATATGTCCGGACAAGAATGGCCCTTGCGGGAGGCTGCGGCCTTGTGCTGGAGCTTCCCCTTGCCGCCGCCACCGGATCTGCCCAGCGGTTTGCAGAAGGGGCCTGTGCGGTTCTTGATGGAATCGGTGTGATAGACGAACTTTGGTTTGGCAGTGAGGCAGGCAGTATGGATCTGTTCCATGTACTTGCCGGTGTGCTGAGCGAGGAACCACCGGCGTATCAGACGTTCCTGAAAAAACGGCTTGCAGAGGGCTGCTCCTTTCCACGTGCACGGGAAGATGCCCTGGTATTTTATATTTCACAAACAGGAAAATGGGTGCTGCCAACGGATGAATCCAATGTAGAATTTGTAAATCATTCTGAAAAGGAGGAAACGGATGGAATAAGCAATCGCATCAGGACCTTTCTCAAAAGCCCTAACAATATCCTGGGACTGGAGTATTGCATTGCACTGAGAAAAAGGAAAAGCAGTATTGTACCGCATACGATCCCGAGAGCCGGTGCCGGTTATCATGACTGCAGCATTGACATGGCTGGAGGCTTCAATTCTGCAGCATCCATCCGGCACTATATCTTTGACGGGGGAGATCCGGGACGGCTGGAAAGCTCTGTGCCGGAGGGTGTCTTTAAGGTCCTGCAGGAGGCAGGAGCTTCTTCTGTTCCTCTTTGTGAGAATGATTTTTCCGATATGCTGCGCTATCAGCTGATGTGTGAGGAAGGCAGGCTTGCAGATTATCTGGACATATCAGAGGATCTGGCAGCAAGAATATCGAAGCGTCTTGATAAATACCGGACATTTTCGCAGTTTGCACAGCTTCTGGAGGCAAAAAATTATACGAGGACCCACATCAATCGAGCGCTTCTGCATATTCTTCTGCGCATCCGCATGGAAGATCTGCAGCGGGCAGTCTGTCCGGGATATGTGAGGCTGCTAGGGTTTAACAGCCGGGGAAGAGAGGTTCTTGAAGAGATCAGGAACAGTGCAGCTGCAAGGATCCGTACAACGGCAAAGATTTCCGCCCTTCCGGAGGAGATCACGCGGACAGACGTCTTTGCATCGAATCTGTATGAGGCGGTGCGTTCTCAAAAGAACGGGCAGGACTTTGTACATGAATTTTCCAGACCCGTCATCCTTGTCCCATAGGATCAGGATTTCCAGACGATCTCCCAGGTATGCATTTCGGGATCCTTATATTAAAATGAGCCGGACACAAAGATGTCCGGCTCATTTCTTCTGCAGTTGTTTACGGTTGTTGATTTATTCCATATACAAACTGTGTACGGATATTTAATTCTTGAAGCTGTGCACTGGAGCGGGAATTCTTCCGGTGCGGTTGATCAGTGCGTCACATCCGAAACGGCTGACCGGCATGATCGGTGCACTTCCAAGCAGACCGCCGAATTCCAGCGAATCTCCGACGTCCTTTCCGATAGCAGGGATGACACGTACGGCTGTTGTCTTCTGGTTGATCATTCCGATGGCCATTTCATCCGCGATAATACCGGAAATGGTCGTGCTCTTTGTATTGCCGGGGATCGCAATCATGTCCAGACCAACGGAACATACGCAGGTCATTGCCTCCAGCTTCTCCATGCAGAGGGAACCGCGGTTTACGGCATTGATCATGCCCTGGTCCTCACTGACCGGAATGAAGGCGCCGGAGAGTCCGCCGACATAGGAGGACGCCATGACACCGCCCTTCTTAACCTGATCATTCAGAAGTGCAAGCGCAGCTGTCGTTCCAGGTGCACCCACGGATTCCACGCCGATTTCCTCCAGAATATCCGCGACAGAATCTCCGATGGCAGGTGTCGGTGCCAGGGACAGGTCGATGATGCCAAAGGGAACACCCAGACGGCGGGAGGCTTCCTTTGCCACCAGCTGACCGACACGGGTCACCTTGAAGGCCGTCTTCTTGATCGTCTCACAGAGAACCTCAAAGTTCTCTCCGCGCACCTTCTCCAGCGCATGCTTTACGACACCGGGGCCAGACACGCCGACATTGATGATGGCATCCGCTTCTGTCACGCCATGGAAGGCGCCTGCCATGAAGGGGTTGTCATCCGGTGCATTGCAGAAGATCACAAGCTTCGCACAGCCAAGGCAGTTGTTGTCCTTTGTGGCCTCTGCGGTGCTTCGTACGATTTCACCCATCAGCTTGACGGCGTCCATGTTGATGCCTGTCTTTGTGGATCCTACATTGATGGAGCTGCATACCAGCTCTGTGCGGGCCATAGCCATGGGAATGGAGCGGATCAGCAGCTCGTCCGCCTTTGTCATGCCCTTGGATACCAGGGCAGAATAGCCGCCAAGGAAGTTGACACCCACCTTATGGGCAGCCCTGTCCAGCGTTTCCGCAATCGTCACAAAATCCTCCGGGGTCTTGCAGGCCGCTCCGCCGACCAGTGCGATCGGGGTGACGGAGATCCGCTTATTTACGATCGGGATTCCGTATTCTGCCTCAATGTCCTTGCCGGTCTGCACGAGATTGCGGGCAAGAGTCGTGATTTTGTCATAGATCTTCTGATTGAGACGGTCCAGGTTGGAATCGATGCAATCCAGGAGGCTGATGCCCAGCGTGATGGTACGGACATCAAGGTTTTCGTTTTCGATCATCTCATTTGTTTCATTGGCTTCAAAAATATTGATCATGCGTATGCCTTTCTATCAGCAGCGTCCCCCTGCGGGGAATTGACAATGGGTTTCCAGTTTTCAGATCCGGTGCATCATGTCAAAAATATCCTCGCGCTGGCAGTGGATTTTTACGCCGATCTCCTCTCCGACCTTATTCAGGTCCTCTGCGAGCTCAGCGGTGTTCTTTTCGGATTTGGAAGCATCTGTAATCATCATCATGTGAAAATATCCCTGGAGGATTGTCTGTGAAATGTCCTCGATATTCACGTTGTTTTCGGCAAGATAATCGCAGACCCTTGCGATAATGCCGACAGTATCTTTTCCGGTGACTGTGATGATTGTTTTCTTCATGATCTTTCTCCTCAATGCTGGTGGTGTCCGTCATCTGAATCTGAATGGATTATGCAGATGGACATTAAAATGAAATGAGATGACACCTGCGTTAACGGGTTGCAAAACTGCTTATCAGAATTCCGCACATTCGCTCACGCAGTCTCTGCGGGCGACTGTGATCGGGAAATCACTGGATTTATATGGATTGTCACCAAGAGTTACCTCACTGCAGACCGTTTCATAGGCCAGCGCCGGGTAATTGTTCTCGGCACTCAGGTGGCCGAGGAAAATGTGGCGGATGTTGTCATGCAGAAGCTGGCAGAGAAGCTGTCCGGAGGTCTCGTTAGAGAGATGCCCCTTGTCACTCAGAATCCTGACTTTCAGAGGATAGGGATAGCGTCCCGCCTCCAGCATATTCACATCGTGATTGGCCTCCAGCAGTATGGCGTCCAGAAACTGCAGGTGGCGGATGGTATAATCGGTATAGGTGCCCATATCTGTGGCGATTGCACAGGAATGGCCCTCCTGGCAGATCCTGTATCCGACCGGATCTGCGGCGTCATGCATGATGCTGAACGGCTCCACATCCAGATCGCCGATCCGCACCGTGCGGTCTGGTTCAATCTCGTGAAAAAGTCCGCCAGGGATTTTTCCTGTCGCCGGATTTTTGCAGATTGCCTCCCAGGTTCCCTGCGTCGCATAGATTGGAATGCCGTGCTTTCTCGCAAGAACGCCCA
>JAJGAH010000311.1 GCA_020844525.1 Eubacterium sp. | reverse complement strand
ATGAAGTGTTCGATGCACTGCGGATCGAGTAGGAGGCGAAAAAGTGAGCAGAACCATACCTAGAGCTTATGTCACAGCGGCGTGGAATGATAATCCGGTGGTTGCGAAGGATGATGCGGTGAAATACTGCACCGCGCTGGTTAAGGAAGGATATCTTCCCCTGTGTCCGATCCTGGCTTTTGATGGGATTTTTCCGGCGGATGTGGAGGATGCACACAAGAGAAAGCGCGAGATGTCGGAGGATATGCTTCGGCGCTCGCGTTTTCTTGTGATCTGCGGGGATGCGCGGAATGAGGAAGTAAGAGACGACATCGCCATCGCAAGAAAGGCGAAGGTCATCGTCACAACGCTAAATGGCGTGATCGGCTATGTGTAAGCGGCTGCCGCTGATTCCTGAAAGTGGCACCAGTGGGTCATCGGATATGGAGACTATGAAGAGAAGCAAAGGAAGCTGCCGGGAAGGAGGTGATCGCATTGATGAATGAAGAGGTTGCAAGAGAAACAGTTGAAATTGCGGCAAGACCGTTGAAACAGGCAGGTCAGTATTTTATCCGGAGGGCCGTGCAGATGGACGAGAAGGCCCTGCTGAAACTGATTGAACTCATGAAAACAGCGCCGGGAAAAGTGGTGGAGATGCTGAATGGACCGGGCAAAGAGATGTCCGTCAAGGAGCTTCTGAAAAAAGACGAGGGAGCAAAAAACATCGACATCGCGGAGCTTGGCATCGGCGACTTCAAGCCAATCGCAAGGCGCTACGGCATGGACTTTGCCGTTGTAAAGAGCAAATATCTGGACCCGCCGAAATACACAGTTTTCTTCAAGGCAAGAGATGCTGACACGATTGAAAAAGTCATGAATGAGTATTCGGCAAAGTGCATGAAGCGGAAGAATGAGATCGGCAGAGAAAAGCCGAGCCTTCTTGCAGCTCTGAAGAAGTTGAAATCGATGGTCCTGTCAGCTCCGAGAAAAGAGGTCGAGAAGAGGAAGGAGGAAGTGCGATGAATTTTTCTGAAGCATCTCTGCCAGGTGAACATCCGGAATTACAGGAAGGGAGGATTTTGATTGAATGGCAGTAAGTGGAAGAAAACGCTGATTCTCTGCCTTCCTTACATTATCGTTGGCCTGCTCTGCACAAACCTTGGCGAGGCATGGAGACTGGCAGAGGGTATCAATGCATCGGAGAAACTACAGGATGTTTTTCAAAGCGGAACACTGCAGACGGCATTTCAAAATCTGCTTCCCAGCCTCTATCCGTCGGACCTGATCGTTGGTATTGTCTGTGGAGCGGCACTACGGCTGGCTGTGTATATGAAAGGCAAGAATGCGAAGAAGTTCCGGCAGAACGAAGAATATGGCAGTGCCCGCTGGGGAACTCATGCCGACATCGAGCCGTTCGAGGATCCGGATTTTGAAAACAACGTGATTCTGTCCCAGACAGAGCGGCTCACGATGAGCAGCCGCCCTCCGGTCCCGAAGTACTCGAGAAACAAGAATATTCTTGTCGTCGGTGGCTCGGGATCAGGTAAAACAAGGTTCGTCCTGAAACCGAACCTTCTTCAGTGCTGCTCAAAAAAATATCCTGTCTCTTTTGTGGTGACGGATCCGAAAGGGAGTATCGTCAACGAATCCGCCCACGCCCTGGTGGCAAATGGCTACGAGATCCGGATCTTCAACACGATCAACTTCCATAAGTCTATGCACTACAATCCATTTGCCTACATCCATGATGAAAAGGACATTCTGAAGCTTGTTACGACATTGATGGCCAATACAAAGGGCGAGGGAAACGGTGGGGATCCGTTCTGGGAGAAGTCGGAGAAACTGCTTTACACGGCACTGATCGGCTACATTCACTATGAGGCACCGATGGAAGAGCAGAATTTCACAACACTTCTTGAAATGCTCAACTCCATGGAGGTTCGAGAGGATGACGAAACGTTCAAGAATCCGGTGGATCTTCTCTTTGATGAGCTGGAACAGAAGGAGCCGGATCATTTTGCAGTCCGTCAGTATAAAAAATACAAACTGGCGGCGGGCAAGACTGCGAAATCAATTCTTGTTTCCTGCGGTGCCAGGCTTGCTCCGTTTGACATCAGGGAGCTGCGGGAGATCACCGCATATGACGAGCTGGAGCTGGACACACTGGGAGACAGGAAGGTGGCTCTGTTTCTCATCATGTCAGATACAGACTCCACATTCAACTTTCTGATCAGCATGATCTACACACAGATGTTCAACCTGCTCTGTGAGAAGGCGGATGATGTCTATGGCGGAAGACTCCCGGTGCATGTCCGGTGCCTCATCGACGAGATGGCAAATATCGGTCAGATTCCGAACCTGGAAAAGCTGATGGCGACGATCCGATCCCGTGAGATCAGCGCTGTTCTCGTGCTGCAGGCAAAGTCGCAGCTGAAGTCTATCTACAAGGATAATGCAGACACCATCATCGGCAACTGCGACTCGCAGATTTTCCTAGGCGGTTCGGAGAAGACGACGCTGAAGGATCTCAATGAGTCCCTGGGCAAGGAAACCATCGACATGTACAACACCGGGGAGTCCCGCGGGACTTCTCAGTCCTACAACATGAATTACCAGAAGCTCGGGCACGATCTGATGAGTGTGGATCAACTGGCGGTTCTGGACGGCAGCAAATGCATCGTGCAGGTGCGCGGCGTGCGGCCGTTTCTGTCCGATAAGTACGATCTCACGAAGCATCCGAACTACAGACTCACTGCAGATTACGACAAGAAATACTGGTTTGATGTTGAGAAATACCTGAACCATCGGATGACGCTGCGGGGAGATGAGCGGTATCAGGTATTGGAAACCGCTCCCTGAGCAGAAAAATTGGCAAACTGGCAGTTCGGCAGCATAAGGACAAATGTTTCAGATCTGACCGGAAGGAGTATAAGACTTGAGAAAGAATACGGTAAGTTTTGCGCTTGTCAGGGCTGACAGGCGTTTTATTTTGCCTAAATGGAGGAACTACGGATGGCGGAAGAGCAGCCGTTAATGCCGGGAGATATCCCGGCTTGGGTGAAGGAAGCAGAGGAGCAGATAAAGGCGGGTGATTTTCCGGTGGCACAGGAAAAGAAGGAGATTTCGATCAAGTTTGGAAAGGGACTGGTCGGTGAGCCGTTTACATCAAAGAGTGGGCATCCGTTCGTTGAAGTGAAAATTCCAAATGTGGATCCGGCGGATAAATCGCCGTGGGCATCTTTTGTGATTTCGCCAAAGATGATTCATGAGAACCAGTTTGGCAAGGGCGTGTGGATGAAGCTTCCGGAGGACGGGGCAACGAGGATCAGCAAGCCGGTGATCACGAGAACCGGGCCAGACGGAAAGAAGATCTGGGGCAGGGATGTGCGGGAGATTCCGAACCCGGAACTGAAGGCGATGCTGGAGGCGTACAAGAACAGAGATCGGAGTTCGATCCTTGGCGCATTGAAGGAAAAGAAGGGAGAGGCCGCCAAGGCACCTCAGGCAGAAAAACAGACAAGATCCAAGCGGACTGTCCCGGAGAAGTAGCAGGCGGCCAAACCAAAGTTTGACAGATGCATATCAGAAAGCGAGGGAGCAGATGAAATGCAGAGCAAGATCCCCTACCGACGGGGATAAGGGAAGGCATCCGAACAGAAGAATCGTAACTTTTCAACGAGCTGACTGAAAGGCCAGCTCTTTTCTTTTCCAGAGCAGAGCCGAAAGTGCATCGGTTCTGGAAATTTGCAGTATTACAACATTCAATATCGTAATCACAAGGAGGATTTATTATGGCATTTTTCAACAGCGCAGTTGGCG
>JAJGAH010000310.1 GCA_020844525.1 Eubacterium sp. | reverse complement strand
CTGGACTTCCCACCCCAGCCGGTTATCACAAAGGATAACGTCACCATGATGATCGACTCGGTGGTGTTCTGCTATGTATTCGATCCGAAGCTTTACACCTATGGCATCGAAAACCCGATCGCCGGTCTGCAGAATCTGTCTGCCACCACGTTGAGAAATATCATCGGTGATATGGAGCTGGACCAGACACTGACTTCCCGTGAGACGATCAACGGACGTATGCAGGCGATCCTGGATGAGGCGACCGATCCCTGGGGAATCAAAGTGACCCGGGTTGAGATCAAGAACATTCAGCCACCGAAGGAGATCGAGGAGGTCATGACGAAGCAGATGCGTGCAGAGCGCGAGCGCCGTCAGACTGTCCTTGAGGCGCAGGCACATCAGGAGGCTGTTGTAAGCCGGGCAGAGGGTGACAAGAAAGCAAAGATCCTTGCAGCCGAAGCGGAGCGTGACGCACAGATTGCCCTGGCAGAGGGACGTGCAAAGTCAATCCGTCTGGTTTATGAGGCGGAGGCAGCCGGTATCCGAAACCTGAATGATGCCCAGATCAGTGAAAGTGTCCTGAAGCTGAAGGGAATCGAGGCCCTGAAGGAGGTTTCCGACGGCAGGGCTACCAAGATCTATATGCCTTCTGATATTGCAAGCGCGATTTCTTCACTGGGCGTCGTCGGTGAGGCAATGGGCATCGGCGATGCAACACCGATTGATAAATCTCCGAAACCGAAGCCACCGATTCCCGCAGATCCCTGCATTACAAGCGAGACCAGTACCGGAGGAAAGGAAGCTGCCGTTTCCTCTGCATTAATCAATTCTTCGGTGGTACTGGACGATTACAAATCGGATGATTATCAAATGTGATTGCCGGCTGGTCAATGACCGATTTTGATGGTGTCAGACACATTCTGCTGACATCGAACGTACATAATAAAGTGAAGCAGTTTAATAGACAGCAAAATGAAGCAACCTGGTCAGGTGAAGCAATTGACCATGTAGAGCATTTTGGAAAGACGAAAGGTTCCCGGATGGTGATCATCACTATCCGGGAACCTTTTCGTCAATTTTTATATATAAAGAATTGAAGAGCCGTAGTACTTCTTGCTTATCGAAACCGTTAGAATTTAAAGACAATTTCAAAAGCATCTATCTCTTGGCTCAATATCATTCATTAAACACTCTTCTATACTCTGATTAACACTCTTCTATACTCTGATTACTTCGCCGCATTCTCATGTGCAAGCTCGTCGTTCAGGATATCGAGAATATCATATACATCCAGGCCATGGGTCAGGCAGGCTTCTTCCAATGTCTCCATCTCGGAAACACCGCAGCTGATACAATGAAGCCCGCAGCTGAGCATTACCGGTACCAGAGACGGATACGCCTGTACAATGTCACCAACGATCATATCCGCACGGATCAGCTGGTCGGACCCGCCGAGCATGGTGTCAATGTCCTGCTGTACTGTTCCGATTCCGGAGATTCCAAAATACTTTACCAGTACGTTTGCCACATTCGGGGACAGAAATGCCGGAAGCGTCGGACCAAGATGAATGTGCTTTACATCCAGGTACAGAAGTGCAAGCAGAACGATAACTGCCTTCTGCTCATACCATGCAATGTTGTATACAATCGGGAGCTGATTCAGATTATCGTATCCGAATGCCTCCTTCAGCTTCATGGCGATCTGAACCAGAGAATAGGAATCGTTGCACTGTCCTGCATCCAGAACTCTCGGGATGCCGTTGATGTCGCCAAGGTCCAGCTTATTATATCTGTACTTTGCGCATCCAGCTGTCAGGATGACGGTATCCTTCGGCAGTGCCTTTGCAAAATCTGTATAATAGCTTCTGGTCTTCGCACGTCCATCGCAGCCAGCCATAACCACAAATTTCTGAATCGCGCCACTCTTGACTGCCTCTACGACCTTGTCTGCCAGTGCAAACACCTGATTGTGTGCAAATCCGCCTACGATCTCCCCGGTTTCGATTTCCGTCGGAGCCGGAAGGGTCTTTGCCAGCTCGATCAGAGCTGAGAAATCCTTGTGTCCATTCTCGTCCGCGTCAATGTGTACACAGCCCGGATAGCCTGCGTTTCCTGTTGTAAACAGGCGGTCTTTGTAGGAATCCTTCGGGGGAACGAGACAGTTGGTTGTCAGAAGAACCGGCCCGTTGAAGCTTTCGAATTCTTCTTTCTGCTTCCACCATGCGTTTCCGTAGTTTCCGACAAAGTTATCGTACTTCTTAAATGCAGGATAGTAATGAGCCGGAAGCATCTCGCCGTGCGTATACACGTCTACACCTGTGCCCTGTGTCTGCTCAAGCAGCATTTCCAGATCTTTCAGATCGTGACCGGAAATCAGAATTGCCGGATTTTTGCGCACGCCGATATTTACCTTCGTGATCTCCGGATTGCCATAAGCTTCGGTATTCGCGCGGTCCAGGAGATCCATGCCGCGAACGCCATAGCGTCCGGTCTCCATGACAAGTGCCAGCAGTGTACCACCGGTAAGCGTATCATCCATGGTCTGTGCCAATGCACGCTGGATGAACATATCGATATCGGGATCTTCCTTTCCCAGCGCATTTGCGTGGCTGAGGTATGCTGCAAGGCCCTTGATACCATAGGTGATCAACTCACGGAAGCTGCGGATATCTTCGTCTTTAGTAGAAAGGACACCGACCTCTGATTCAGCCGCCTTTGCCTCAAATGTATCTCTGGATCCGCTCCACAGAGAAGCGGCCGGCAGCGCATCCTGCTTGCTGACACTGGGACGAAGCTCCTCCTCTTTTGCAAGGGTTGCTTCAATTCTGGAAATGATATCTTCCTTATCAAAGTCCGCATTTGTAATGGTGGCAAACAGATTTGCTGTCACCATATGATTTACATCAGCGGTGATTTCCTTTTTCTCTCTGCGGAGCTGTGTCGTAATTGCGGAAAGCCCCTTTGTTACGTAGATCAGCAGGTCCTGCATAGCCGCAACATCCGGCTTCTTGCCACACATACCGACTCTTGTGCATCCCTTTCCAGCCATGGTTTCCTGACATTGATAACAGAACATTGCCTGATTTGTTTCCATAATAATATACCTCCTGATTCTGATGACACAGCAATCTGTGCATCGGTCTCATATGTCTGCTTGTATCCACCATATCACTGTTGGAAAATATTCTATGACAATAGTGAAACTATTCTATTCGCCCAAAACAGCGATTCACCCGGCAGATTAAATACAGTATAACAGAAACATGCGAAATGTCGGTAACAAATCGAACAAAAATTTCTGTGCTGTAATTTTGAACAATGCTCGATGCGTATATATGGTATGCTTATTTAATTGTTTTAACCGGGCCTTTGTTTGGAATGAACTCTATCCGCAGAGATGCATTTAAAGCTTTTGCAATACGGTTTAGTAAAGCCAGACTCGGATTCCGGCTCCCATTCTCCAGTCTGCTGATATCTGCCTGACTGATACCAGTCTTTTGAGAAAGTTCCTCCTGTGTCAGACCAGCCTTCTTTCTTGCCTGAATCAAAGACATTGTGATATCTCTTTCTGGCTGCAGTGCCTCATATTCTTTTTTAAACTCAGAGTCCTTCATCAGTTCATTTGTCAAATCCTGTAAATCACTCATTTCTTTGCCTCCTTACGTGACAGATAAACCGCCCGCCTCTTCCTGGCCAGCAGAACTTCGCTTCTCGGTGTTTTTTTGTTGTTTTTTCACAAATCCATTGGTTGCAATAATTATCTCACCCTCGTCAAAAAAATACAAAATTCTGACGATATTCGTTCCCGACACAGAACGCA
>JAJGAH010000309.1 GCA_020844525.1 Eubacterium sp. | reverse complement strand
TATTGACGGGTTCTCAACTTCGGTCAATACGATTATCATCACTGTCTGTATGGGCTTGTCGACAGGGCTTTTCAACCTTCTTCTGGCGAGAACCGGATATGTGGCGCCGAAGCTGGTGGACGGGTTGACCGTGGCGGCAACCCAGCCCGGAGCTGTTCAGACGATGATCACCTTCTGCTTTGTCGGGCTTGAGGTTTTTACCAGCATTGTAATGATTTTCCTTCTTTCCAAACTGGATGTAGAGAAACACATCGATGAAGAACAAAAAGAAATCAAGGCAAGGAGAGAAGCAAAATGACAAGTTGGATGGGACATGTGATGAATTTTATATTTCTCTGCGGCAGGGAGGCAGATCCTGCAATACCAAGGGATTATGTCGCGGAAAGGCGACAGAACGCGAAGCAGCCAGGTGGAAACTTGCGCGGAATCATGGTAAAAGAGGTCAGGACCGGACGGAATTCGGCAGGCAAGTACTGAAATGAAGAAAGTTGATAGTAATTAATAAATGCAACGATAATGCAACGATTTGATTATCGTTGCATTTTTGCTGCGATGATTTAATCTTATATCAGGAAGAGGTGAGATTATTTTTGGAGTAAGAGATGATGGCGCAACTGTTGGCCTGACTGATCCGGAGCAAACGAAAATTGATATTGAAAATCGAATAAATGACTCGATCCAGCCAAAACCTGAATATTTTTTTCGACTCAACAGGAAAAATAAAACCATTTCTCTGATTGTGGAAGAAGGGCAAGAAAAGCCTTATCTGTATAAGGGTAAAGCGTATAGAAGAAGTGATACTTCCTCAGTTGAGGTCGATCCGATAGAATTAAGAAGACTGTTGCTGGAAGGATCGCATCGGAATTTTGAAGAATTAAGCGCAAATGATCAGAACCTGACGTTTAATATACTTGAGATGAAACTACAGGAAACATTGGGCGTTGGCAAACTTACAACAGATATGCTGAAGACCTTAAATCTTTACAGTGACAAGGACGGATATAATAATGCAGCTGCTCTGCTAGCGGATACTAACAATTTTCCTGGAATTGATATTGTAAAATTCGGTGAAAATCTGAACGTTATGCGAGAAAGAATTACTTCAAAGGGAATCTCTGTTCTAAAGCAGTACGATGAGGCAGTTACGGCTTATAGAAGGTATTATGTTGAAGAAATTATTGAGGGAATTCAAAGAACAATAAAGGAAAAAATTCCAGAAAATGCTTTTCGGGAAGCTGTTGCAAACGCTTTGGCACATCGTACCTGGGATGTGAATGCAGATGTTCATATCTCCATGTTTGATGACAGGATTGAGATCGTTTCAATTGGGGGCCTTCCTAAAGGAATCAATGAAGATGAATATTTAAATGGAGGAATATCCATCTTGCGCAATCCGATCCTTGCGTCTGTGCTTTACCGTATGCATTATATAGAGGCTTTTGGAACAGGTATCCAAAGAATCAGGATGGCATATCAAGGTTACATGGAAACTCCATTATTCCAGGTTTCAGAAAATTCCATCAGGATCACACTCCCCGTTTTAGAAGCAGGCAAAAAGATGACAACAGATGAAAAGGCGGTTTATGCTACACTCCTTGATAAAAGTGTATTGACGAGTACAGAAGTTGCAGCAAAGGCTGGCATGAGTAGAGATAAAACGATTCGGCTGTTAAAGTCGCTTGTAGAGAAAAATTTAATAGTCAAAACCGGAAGGGCCCGGGGAACAAGGTACCATATTTGATTATGTGAGTGCAAATCAGCTGATACGGATAATCTTGATTTGACGAAAGACTTTTTATTTTTCATGAAAGAAAGATGAGTAAAGGTGTCTGAGTAAAGGTGTCAGGAAAGGATTAAAAAGAATAAAGCCGGTTATGTCAACTTAATCGGAACCTGACACCAGACATTTTTATTCTTTCCCAAGCAACCAGTCAGATAAATTTTTGACCTGGATGCCATTATAGTTACCAATAGTGAACCGGTCTTCAGTCAAAACGATTTTTTCGTAGTTGTCCCTGATATTTGTCAACGGCTTCAGCTCACGATCAAAGGTCTCTTTTGCTGTCATATCTGCAGTGACCTGGAAGTAGGAATAGGCACCCCGTTTTTCAGCGACGAAGTCGACCTCTGTATTGCCGACCTTGCCAATCATGACATGATATCCCCTGCGAAGAAGCTCAAAATAGACGATGTTCTCCAGAGAGAATCCAAGATCATATTGAGTGCGAGGCAGGATATAGTTTCGTAAACCGAGGTCCACGATATACAGTTTACGATTAGCCTTCAGAAGCTGTTTTCCAACGATGTCAAATCGTTCTGCCGGATAGAAGATAAAGGATTCCGTGAGAGCCTCGACATAATTGCTCACAGTGTTGGGAGAAATTTTCCTTCCGTTAGAGGTCAGAAAATTGGTGATGCTTCGGACAGAAACCGGGTTTCCTGCAACACTGGACAGATATTTCGCTATGGTCTTCAACAGGAGGATATCTGTGATTTTCCTTTTATCCGGATCACTTTCTTTTCTTGCCTGCCGGTCTTCGATATCTTTTACGATCACGGTGTTGTAGATGCCCTCTAAGTAGGTTTCCACTTTTTCCTGTGTGCGGTCCATGACAGCAATATATGGAAGACCACCGACACGCATATATTCTGCAAGACCTCGTTCCTGATCCATGCCAGTGATTTCCAGGAATTCCTTAAAGGAAAGAGGAAGCATCTTGATTTCAACATAACGACCGGTCAATAGCGTTGCAAGATCTCCGGAAAGCAGATAGGCGTTGGAGCCGGTAATGTAGATATCCACATTTGGCTTGATGTACAGGCTGTCTACAACCTTTTCAAAGGATGGAACCTTCTGGATTTCATCCAGGAAGATGTAGGTTCTTTTACCAGCACAGAGACGTTCTTTGAGGTAAGTATAGAGCTTTCGATAGTCCTGCAGCTCTTCATATTCCAGTTCTTCAAAATTGACGGAAACAATCTGCTCATCAGGTATACCGTTTGCTTTCAGCCATTCCTGATATTGCAAAAGCAAGGTGGATTTTCCACAGCGACGAATTCCAGTGACCACCTTGATGACCTGTTCATCTTTCCATTGAATTAAACGATCCAGATATTCTTTTCTTTCAACCAATTGGGACACCTCCATCAACTAACACCATTTATAATCCAATAGTAGAACGAAATGTGTAAAAAATCAATTAATATTCCGAAATCGGAGCGGTAATTGTAATGACAAAAATAAAGATCCGAAACAGGAATAAAATAAAGGCTCGAGGAATTTCAAATGTACACATTTCTGGGGGCTTTTATTATTTCAGGATGAAGGGCATGTTGCACATATAAAACTCTTCATAATAGCAAGGATTTCATGAAATGAGAAGATTCATATTAAGGAGTTGAGTAAAGGTGTCAGGAATGGATTAAAAAAGAATAAAGTCGTTTATATAAATTTAATCGGAACCTGACACCAGACATTATCGCCTCTCCTGCATCTCTTTTTTTGACCAGAAGCACGTGGTTACAGTGTAACTAAGGTGGAGGCATTGTTTGTAGAGCATTACTTGTTTATTGAATGTAACTGCTGATTCATCTTCTCCGCTTCTTTTTTATAATGCTTTGCGAGCCCGGCCCAGATCAGTAGTGCACTTATCAGATCCCCGACAATGCAGAGAATCATCGGCACTGGTCCTGCATTTTTGGGAATCCAACCAACCAGAAAGCTTGTAATCAGTAATACTGCAAATCCGATCCCCAGGTGAAAAACAACCTGAATCGGATATGGAATTCTGTCATTTTCATAAATAAAGGATGGAAGACC
>JAJGAH010000308.1 GCA_020844525.1 Eubacterium sp. | reverse complement strand
AGGGAGCAGATGGAGCTGGCAGTATCGCATATTCTGGGGACGATGCTGCGTCTGGATGACTGATCCAGAATGATTTATGAGAAAAAACAAATCCCGCAGGCTGCTGTGGATCATTCTGCAACAGCCTGCGGGGAACGGATATTATGCATTCGGCTCTTTCACTGACTTCTCCTGTCTCCGAAAGACGAAAAATTTGCTAAATAGATAATTTGCGATTGTCACAACCACCTGCACGATTAGTTTGGCAATTTTATCATTCATTGACAGCACTGTCACAAGAAGGAACATGATACCCATGTCCATCAGAAGGGTGCTGATCCGGGAACAATAGAAGGAAAACGCTTCCCGCCCGATATTTTTGTTATCGCTTCGGAATACATATTTTCTATTGGTAAAATAGGCAAAGGTTACCGCGGCAATCCAGGAGAGCACATTTGCAGCCTGGAGCTGGACAGGATTTCTGGGATTCAGAAATGTCAGGACACTTCCGTAATATACACTGAGGCTTACGACTGTGGTCAATCCCCCGACAATCAGATAGCTGATAATTTCCCTGTATTTAATGAGCAATTCTTTTATCTTTTTCATCATTTTCTTCCAATTTTTTTCCAATTGTCTCTGCGATAATATACCGAGGACGTCCCTTGACTTCATCATAAATTTTAGCAATATAATACCCGACAATTCCAATGCTGATCATAATGATACTGCTGGTGAAGCATTGTAAAATCATCACACTTTTGAATCCTTCTAATGCTGTTCCAGTGGCCACCTGACAGATCGCTATGATGAAGCAGATCAGACTCAGGACAAAAAAGACAAGTCCTAGTCCGGTTACAATCTGCATCGGTGTGGATGTAAAGGAAGTGATATTAGTAAGAGCATATTTTACAAGGGAACGGGTATTCCACTTGGATTTCCCAGCTTCTCTCTCACGTACATCATACTCAACCTGTGTTGAGCGAAAACCGACCCATGAAGACAAAGCACGGAAGAATGCGTTCTTTTCATGCATATTCAGCAGAACATTTACCACCTTGCGATCCAGAAGTTTAAAATCTGATGCATGAGACATATCAATGCCCGTTGCGTTGCTTATCATATGGTAGAACGTCTTCGCAGCAAGGCTGTGCGCTCCGCTCTCCTCTCCCCGGCTTCGTTTCACTCCCTCAACAATCTCATAGCCCTCTTCCCAGAGCCGGTACATCTCGATGATTTTTTCCGGCGGGTGTTGCAGATCACAATCAATCACCACCACACAATCCCCTTCTGATGCAGCGAGACCGGCAAACATTGCGGACTCTTTGCCAAAATTCCTGGAAAAGCGGATTCCTTTCACGTGGTTATTCTTTTTATGCGCATTATAAATCTCATCCCAGGTTCGATCTACGGATCCATCACATACAAAGAGAAGTTCATAGTCTATATTCTCTTTTTCCAGTATTCCGGAAATTGTGCCGGCAGTTTTGGGTATCATGGATTCTTCATTATAAGCCGGTATAACTACTGACAACATGATTCTTACCTCTCTTTTCTACGTTTTATTATGAATTGTGAAAGAATCAAAAGCAGGATACCTGCAACAGAGCCTGCAATGCCAAGGTGAAGGCCGGGAATCTGGTATGAAAGATAGATTGAATTACTCCCCTTTTTCAGACTGATCTGCATCAGACATCCCGCAAACGTTTTAATATCTGTATTTTTTCCATTGACTTTAGCTGTCCAGCCTTGATTTGCAGGAACAGACAGGATCAGATTTTCTCCGTCCGAGGCAGCATTGGCAGTGATCCGGATTTCTCCATCCCTATAGGTGAAGTCACTTGCTGCATTCTGCCAGGCGGACTCACTTACCTGATTCATAACAGACAAATCGCATGCATAGATCTGTGCTTCCTGTAAATCATCTTGATTTTCTGTAGAAACGGTCAGTGTTGCCTCAGTGCCGGATACAGGAATATAGAATACAGAAGGGGAGAGCCATCCTGAATACAGCTGTGTGTAAGCTCCATTTACATCAATATTACACTCTGAGCCTTCACTCCATGGAATGTTCCCATATACTACATCATTTTTTCCAATACCTGAGAGCACATATGTTTTTTCTGTTCCGGTGCTATCCGTCTGATTGCATGATATTTTATGAAACACTCTTGTTTGTTTACCAGTGATCGCGCTGTAAATGGCATTCACCCGTTCAAAGGGATTTTCGTCTTTCAAAGACTTTGGTTCGTTACCCTCACAAATAAAGGCCATTGGGAACGCAAACGGATTTTTATATACCTTTTTATCCCCATCTGCAGAGGGAAGAGAGGAAAGCTCCTGATATCCCCGGATAGCATACTTTGACAGAATATACTTGACACCTAGCAGGGAATCTACAGGAAGTATAGATGTATTGACAACTGATACACAATCAGCTTCTTTCCGATAGCCAAGTCCATCCAGAAAATCCAGTTGCAGCATCTGTGGGGCGGAAGTATAGGAGGAAATACCATGATAGTTAAAAGCCATACTCTCATTGTAGTTGGCCTTTATATTACCTGAATACTCATTATAGGTAGAAGTCTGACTGATTCTGTAAAATCCCCGATCCTCTTTTTTCAATGCCTCGATCTGTGCACTCTGAGACTTTTGATATGCCCGGTAATCATTGTCATCCTGATTGATATAGTACCTCGCCAGAATTTTTCCATTCTGATACAGCTCAGCTCCACATAGCAGAAACATAAGAAAAATCAGAAGAATTTTTCTGACGGAAATAATATTTTTATGCTTCAAAACCACAAGCACAAGCGCTTCTGCCAAGGCAAAAAAACCAGTTGCATACAGATATTTTATATTCGTATCAGTTGCAGTAAGCTGCAGAAGCAGAAGAAGGAGAGCGAATACAGCCGCTCCTTTCAGTAATATTATCACCTGCTCTTCCTGATCCCAATGGCTATAGTACATGCCGGCAAGAAAAATAAGAAAAAATATAGAGACATATGAATAGCGGAAAAAGTAGCTGGTGCTGTCCTTCATCAGAGAATAAAGTAAAAATAACGGCTGCCAGTAAAAGATCAGAAGGGAAAAAGCAGCCATTACGCCGGCAACAATCTTAATGCGTCTCTTGCACACATGGCTGCAGAAAAAACCAATGCTTCCCAATAATGGCAGGCATCCACAGAACAGTGCAGCTGCATCCTTGTCACTGATACTTCCAATCGAATAACGTATTACCGTTGATAGAATATTTCCATTAAATGTATTAGTCAGCAGGCTCCAATCAAAATGACCCTTTCCGGCACGCATCGCCACAATATTGGGCCAGAATAAAACCATGCTCATAAGAACACCGCATATAAGCGCTATAAGAAAACGAAAAATTCTTGTCCGGATTTCTCCAGATGTCATCGGGTTCTGCTCCTGGCAAAAGAGCAGTTCCATCACAAACCAGGCAAGTGCATAAAGACAGTCAATTCCAGCCGAGTACCAGTTGAATAAAATTGCAAGAAAAACCGAGATCGAGAGAAAAAGTATTTTACCGCTCTCAGCCACTTCATAAACTCCAAGCAATATCAGTGGGAGCATATATACACCGTCAAGCCACATAATATTGCTGCTCTGTGCAAAATTGTATTGCATGAGTGCATATCCAAGTGAGAGAAGGACTGTAAAAGGAAGCGGAACTGTCCCACGAAAACGCTTTTCGAGGAAAAACGACATCGTTGCCCCTGCCATTGCCATTTTCAGAACAACGATCAATGTAAAAAATACATCCATGTCTTTCCTGGCAAAAAAGAGAATGAAAAGATTAAATGGGGAAGCCAGATAATAGGAAAAGATC
>JAJGAH010000307.1 GCA_020844525.1 Eubacterium sp. | reverse complement strand
CTGACCGACGATGAGTTCGGGACCATTCTCCGGGACATCTCCGAGGACAGCGAGACCGACGACAAGTACTGGATCGCATCGGACATCATTCAGAAATGCCACACGGTGCTGTACTCCGGCATGATCTGGTGGAGGAAGGACGGACAGTACATTGCCGACGCTGACAACAAGAGGCTGATCCGGAGAGTGTATGAGATGTGCGAAGGCCAGACGACCCGGTATGTCGACGAGGTTGTGAAGCAGATCGAATATCGGTCAATGATCGTTGATGCCGATACCGTCTTCCCGATCAAATTCAACAATGGCGTTCTGCAGGAGGGCATGTTCATCCCGATGAAGGACTACACGGACTTCACTCCTTTTATGATCGACGTCGATTACAAGGAGGATGCCGCACCGGTCCAGGAGGTAGATGACTACATCGATTCTCTGACGTCAAAGGACCCGGACTACAGGAAGCTTCTGATGGAGGTTATCGGATTTGTGATGATCACGGACCCGGAGCGTATCAGGAGCCTTGGAAAGTTCTTCATGTTCCGGGGAGACGGCGCGAATGGCAAGGGCACCCTGCTCCAGATTATGAAGCGTATCTATAATCCGAAGAACTGCACAAGCCTGTCGATCAAGCAGCTGGTGGACGACAGGTTTAAGGTCACGATGATCGGGAAGCTTGCAAATCTCGGTGATGATATCGAGGCGGAGGCCATCACACACGATGAGCTGAAGGTCTTAAAGAATATCTCCACGGCGGACACTGTCAGCACCAGGAAGCTGTACGAAGAGTCAGAGAATGCAACCTTCACGGTCAAACTGTATTTCACGACGAACTCAGACATCCTGTCCTTTGACAAGGGATATGCCTTCAAGCGTCGTATCCAGTGGCTGCCTATGTTCAACAAGGTGGACAAGCCGGACCCGTACTTCATCACGAAGATGACAGCAAAACCGGCTCTGGAATACTGGATCAGGCTGATCGTTGAGGGGTACAAGCGTCTCTATCAGAATCGTAAGTGGACAGTCTGCAAGGTGGTCGAGGATTACAACAATCAGTATCACGAGGACAACAACGTCTGCCTGATGTATGCAAAGGACCTTGATCCCGACACCGAGATCGTCGGCAAGACCATCACCCAGATCAGGATGGACTTCATGGAATGGACAAGTGATGACAGGAAGTTCTCATCAAAGCTCTTTCAGGATGCTGTATGGGATCTGTACAAGATCGGTTTGGGAAGGTCGAAACAGAACGGCAAGACGAGAAGAGTATTCATGCGGCAGAAGGATACGAGCCAAAAGCTCCATAATTGAAGGATTTGGAAAGCCATACCGGAATGCTCCTTGAGCATTACAGCAGGCGACAGAATCCATCCTCTGGAAAGTCCACGCAGGGGATTAACGAACAGGCGAAATCATAAAAATTGGAAATCACAGGGATTGCAGGGATTGGTCCCAGATTGGAATACAGGACATCCCTCAGGAGGTGTACAGGTGAACAAATTCGATGAACAGGAATTGATTCATTTTGTTCACCGGTCCACACCCCACAAACCCTTTATTTATAAGGATTCTTTCTATTATTTCTCTTTAAGTGAACAAAAAAAATAAGAAATATAAAAAATAAAAAACGAAAAACAGGAAGAAAGAATAACTAACTGAAATAGTGCGTATAGAAGTGCAGAAAAATTTTGTGCACCGCCACCATTCCTGAAATCCCTTGAAAAATGGGCATTTCTGGGGATTTCAGTGAACGAGTGTACAAGGGGTTGGTGAATTGCAGAGACCTTTGAGGGACGGATGCAAGGCCCGGGAGATGGTCCTGAAAGGACGAACGTAAGGCCACGGACACAGTCCTGAGAAGGCAAAGGCTGGACCCCATCCCCGATATTCATGGAGGTTTTGGTATGAAAGGTAAGAATTCTGAGGGCTATGCGGACCCTACAGCAGAAACCGCAATCAGGAACGTTGAAGGACAGAGACGGCACATGCCGCTCGTGTACATCTGCAGCCGGTATGCAGGAGATGTTGAGAAGAACAAGGCCGACGCAATCCGATTCTGCCGGTTTGCGATCGATGAGGGCTGTATCCCTCTTGCCACGCATCTTCTGTATCCGCAGATCCTGCACGACGATGATCCTGTGGAGAGAGACCTGGGACTGTATTTCGGATGGGTCCTGATCAACAGGTGTGCAGAGGTATGGGTGTTCTCTGACGGGACCATTTCTCCCGGCATGAAGAAGGAGATCATCCGGGCCAAGAGCAAGAACATGAAGATCAGAAGGTTTGATCTGAACTGCGTAGAGGAGGGATGAGCTATGGACCCGTACCAGAATTTGGCAAACGCAATCGTCCTGCAGGCAGCCCGGGATTATCAAAGTGCCCTGCGGAGGCTCAGGAAGAATCCACAGAACAGGGAAGCCAAGGAAGAACGTGACAGCCTGCTTCGATTCTTCCATTCCCGGTGGTATAGCTGCCTGACAGACGTAAACCCTGAATATCTCATCGAGAGACTGAACAAGGAGGTACAGTGATGGACGCGAAGACATATTTGATGCAGATCATGAATATTGACCAGCAGATCAACTGCAAACTGGAACAGCTCGGAAGACTGAGGGCTCTTGCGACCCACACCACATCGACGTTTTCCGACATGCCGAAGAGCCACAACAATGATTCTCGGCTGGAGGATACGGTCCTGAAAATCATCGATATGGAGCATTCCATTGACGAAGAGATCGACAAGCTGGTGGACCTGAAGGCTGAAGTAAGGAAGCAGATCTCCCTGCTGCCGGACGCGAGATGCCGCCTGATCCTTGAGGAGAAGTATCTGAACGGGGAAACGTGGGAGGGTATCGCAGCTGATCTGGGATACACCGTCCGCAATGTCCAGATCCTTCATGGCAAGGCACTGCAGGAGTTCCAGGTGCCGGAAAAGTACGATGAAACGGCATAAATCTTTTCATGTTTTTTCGCACTTTTTCATGTTTTTTCGCTATTTTTCACCCCTGCGAGCATGATAGTATATAATCGCAAAGAAAATAAGAAGTCCGGTAACTGGTGGTGCGGTTGCCGGGCTTTTCTTTGCAAGCCCTTCAATGGCTGGCGGTACGGTCTTTGACTCCTTTCAGCTGTGCCGCCTTTTTATTATGACCCAGTTTAAGCTGCGACTTTGTACAACGACGCGCAGCATTTGAATATACTGGCTGCCCTGTGGACGAGTTCTACAGGGCTTTCTTTTTGGAGATTATATAAATGCCATATAAACCGAAGCATCCCTGTGCACATCCCGGCTGTCCGGAGCTGGTGCCGTATGGGGAGAAATATTGTGAGAAGCATAAGAAGATGCATCCGGAGGAAGTGCGGTCGGCAGCATCCCGAGGCTATGGTTCCAGGTGGAATAAAGCCCGCAAAATGTACCTGGCTGCACACCCGCTTTGTGAGCAGTGCCTGAAGGAAGGCCGGTACACCAAGGCGACAGTGGTCGATCATATCAGACCCCACCGAGGTGATCCGGAGCTTTTCTGGAATCCGGACAACTGGCAGGCACTCTGCAAGAAATGCCACGACAAGAAGACAGGAGAGTTCGACAGCAGACCGGAATACAAGTATTGAAAGTGATATCAAAAAGTGCTATCATTATCTCATGAGTAGCAAGAATAAGAAAACCTGGGACGCGATCTTCACTGATCCTGTAAAGTCTGACATTGAGTGGCATGACATCGAAGCTCTCTTCGCGGCAGCTGGTGCAGAGATCACGGAAGGGAACGGATCGCGAGTCAGGGTGAAGCTAAATGGTATACGAGCCGTTTTCCATCGGCCGCACCCAGAGAAGG
>JAJGAH010000306.1 GCA_020844525.1 Eubacterium sp. | reverse complement strand
CAAAGCAGAGCAGAAGGTTGTCACCCTCCTGGAAGCCATATTTGTGGTTGTAATCACGGAAGGCGCTGATATCCAGAAAAATCAGCACATAGGATGCGCCTGAATCCTGATTCAGTCTCTGATGGACTGCGTTTCCATAGCCCTTCAGTGAAAAAAGTCCGGTAAGTTCGTCGTATTCTGCCAATGTAACTCCCCCATCGCCATTGCTGTTCGGTAAATGTTTCGCATTTGTTTACGGAAGATTATAACATAACAGATGGCGGTTTCCCATCGAGGAAAACGGCAGAAATATGGATGATTTTTGACAAAATTTTTGCGTATCCATTGTACAAATTATATACGGAGCGATGCAGGTAATTGGAAAAACAGGTTACTGCTTCTCGTGCGTTTCCTTGTACTCCGTGGGGGAAACGCCCTCGGAACGCCGGAACAGACGGCTGAAATAATTCGGGTCCTGATAGCCGACGGCACTGCAGATTTCCTTTACCGGCAGCTTGTCTTCGGCCAGGAGCTCCTTTGCACGGCGCAGACGTGTATCCGTCAGGTATTCGATGAAGGTGACGCCCTCGGTCTCCTTGAAAATTCTGCTGAAATAATAGGGACTGATGTTCAGTGCCCGGGAAACCTCATCCAGGGACAGATCGCCGGCATAGTGCGTACCGATATATTCCTTTGCCTTCTGTGTCAGCGCCTCAGCGCTGCTGATGGTTTTATCCGCAATTTTTTCGGCTGCGGCGCGGATTTTTTCTACAAACCAGGAATGAAGCTCCCGGACCGGATAGCCGCATGCAATACTCAGATAGTCACCCCGGTCACCGAAGCGGTACACACCGATGCCGCCGCTGCGGTAAGCGATGTGCTCGGCCCAGAGCACGAATTCTATGGCTTTCAGGCGCACATTGTTTTCGTGGGTCTGGACCTGGGTTTTTTCCATCCAGGTGAAAAAGAGATCTGCAGTTTCCGCCGCCTTCTCCGGGCTTCCGTTTTTTACGCTTTCAAACAGCTGCTTTTCCAGATCCAGCGGATAGTCCTGTTCATAGGAGCAGGTGACCGGAAGGTCATCTGCATGGGATACGGGTTCGCTGCTGTCCCGCAGTGACCGGAGCGCTTCCTGATAGGATATACGCATGTCGGAGAGTGATTTTACCGACCCGATTCCAATCCGATATGTCACACCTGTCTCCTCTGTCAGATAGGAGAGCGATTTTCGAACCTGATCAATGGTACTTACCCGGTCAAGGTAGTCCATGGTGCTGCTTTCATAGGGGATGAAGACCGGGATTTTATTCATCATAATCTGACCGATGACAGCCCTCGCACTGTATTCCTTGAGGATTTCACGGATTTTTGAATAATGCTTCTGAAGCCTTATTCCCGTACCGATGGGATTGGACAAATGGTCGCCTGGCGCTGTTGTCATCTGCACATCAGATGCACGGCGTGAGTTTAAATTCTCAGACAGGGCATCCCCGCAGGCCAGCAGAGCAATGAATCCATAGGATTCCGGAATTTCCAGCAGTCTGCGATAATTGTCAATGACCTCGGGCGTATTGTCCTGAAGCAGAAGCGAATAGACCAGACCGCTTTCAATCATCGGCACAACCGCGTCCAGCTTCTCACGGTTGGACAGTTCACGGCTTCTCTGGTCTCTGGCCTTGTCAATGCTTGCCATCGCCCTGTTCATTGCGTCTACAAAGACCTTCCGGTCCAGCGGCTTTGTCAGAAAGCTCAGTACGCCGAGATTGATCGCATCCTTTGCAAAGCTGAATTTGTCATAGGCTGTCAGTACGATAAATACGGTTGTCGGACTGAATTTGCGGATTTCCCGTATGGCCTCGATGCCGTCGATTCCTGGCATCCGGATGTCCATGACGGCGATGTCAGGACGAAAGGTCTCCGCCATCTCAATGACAGCGCGGCCGCTTCTGGCCGAGCGCAACTCGCATTTATCGTGGTATTCCTTTTCCATAATGAAGGTGAGAGAGTCAATTGTGATTCCCTCATCATCTGCAAGCAGAATTCTGTACATTTTCTACCCCCATGGTGCTGCTTCTTTTAACTTTCATTCAGATCCGGTGCGGCCGGATTGAAAAACGCGGCTGATACGTGGGTCAGTCGGGCATGGGAATATAGAGCAGGACCTCGGTTCCCTTGTCCGGACCGGGACTCGTGATGTCGAAGACATCCTCACTGTTGTAAAAAAGGCGCAGACGGCTGATTACATTGGCAAGGCCGACACCGTTTGTCTCATCGCCCTTTTTCCGCGGCGGTGCCGTACCGGTCAGAACGGCGTTCATCTGTTCTTGTGTCATGCCCTTTCCGTTGTCGTGAACAGAAATCGTGATGCAATCTCCTGTCCGGTATACGGAAAGCGTGATGACAGCGGGGCGGTCGATATCGCGGATGCCGTGGTTTACCGCGTTTTCCAGGATCGGCTGAAGGATCATGCTCGGGACGGACACACTGGTCAGATCCTCATCGATCATCTTGTCATAGCGGATTGCTCCGGAAAAACGGACGTTGATGATATACATGTAGCTGTCTACGAGTGCAATTTCGTCTGCGAGAGTCGTGATCTGGTTCTCGCGGTTCGTCTTGGTCCGGAAAAAAGCGGCGACGTTCTGCAGATATCTGTATGTCCCGTCGGCTTCCTCCATCATAGCCAGCTGTGCACCGGCATTGAGCGTATTAAAAAGGAAATGCGGGTTGATCTGTGCCTGAAGGTATTTCAGCTCCGCCTCCTTGAGATGGGTGTCCATCAGCAGCTCCCGCTCCTTCATGCGGTTTTCTGTTTCCATGGATTCCCGGAGCTTCTGGATGTACCCGCGCATGCTGACAACCATTTCGTTAAAGGCAGAGGTGACAATGCCGATCTCATCTCTGTTGCTGACCTCAAGCGGCGGCACATCAAAGTTTCCCCTCCCGATCTCTCCTGCCTCCGCCGCAAGGCTGTGCATCGGTGCTGTCGCGTGCCGGACGGTAGCTGTGATGATCAGAATATCCAGGACAGCGATCAGGACGAGCATGAGCATGGAGACAATCTCAAGGCTGTGAAAGATTCCTGCAAGCGTCAGGTATTTGCTGGAATTGCCCTTCAGAAGCAGGTTGTTCATGCTGTAGATATAGGACTGCAGCACATCGCACATCTCTGTTGTGGTCTCATAATAGGACTTATACTTCTGAATGTTTCTGCCCCGCTTGGCAGTAAGGGCGTTTTCACACTGCTGAGAATAGTACTCGGAAAGATTCTGGATGTCCCTTGTCGTGCTCTGGATCTCTGCGTTGACAGCATAATCGCCCAGAACAGAGAGATATTCCGAGTATTCTGCCTGCTTGCTGTAGAAGTCCCGCAGATTTTCAGAGCTTCCCACATTCAGATAGGCCTTGAGACTCTGCTGCATCTGTGTGAGGGTTTCGGATAGGGCATTGGTCTGTACATTTGAATAAAATACCCGGTTGACACTTTCCAGTGCGCTGTTGATATTGATGACCAGGAAAAAATTTACGGCAAAGGTGGCTGCTGTGGCCAGCAGGAAAGCAAGGTTGAGCTTTCCCTCCAAGGTGTACAGAAAAGACCTTCTTCCGGAGGCCTGTCCGTCGCCTGCAGAGGCTTTCTGGTTCAGGTCTGCAGAGACTTTATGATTCGGGTCTGCAGAGGTTTCATGGTGCAGATCTGCAGCATTTTTTTTCTTCAGATTCTGATGTATCACTGTTCCTCTGCCTCCCTGTCTATATACTGCTGCACATTTTCTGCCGTAATGGTTTCGATGTGGATGGAAGAGTATTCGGTGACAAAACCGTCCTTAATGTACGCCAGAAGGTTGTCAACAGC
>JAJGAH010000305.1 GCA_020844525.1 Eubacterium sp. | reverse complement strand
AAAGACTTCCGGCCTCATCCAGGTATCTGATCAGCTCGTCCAGCTTATCGGAATCAATAAATTTCCGGAACACGAGGTCTCCCCTATAGCGCACCATGGTACCTGCGCCACTGACAATCCCCTGAAACAGGTCACTGGTACGCATCCAGGGATAAATCTGGCCATACGTCCTGCCCGTGCAGATGACAAGCTCATGTCCATGATCTGCTGCCTGGCGAAGTGCATATGCCGCTGAATCCGGAAGCCTTCCATGAAAATCCGTGAGTGTGCCGTCAATATCCAAAAAAACTGTCTTCATTGTCGTTCGTGCTCCATCATGCCCGCGAATCTGTACCATCCGAAGACGGTCTGACATCTACTGCCTTCTTCTGAACTTCCTCACTGTAACTGCGGTGTTCGTTTGCATACATGATCCACTTCATGATCACATCGTAGCTCTCCGGTCTGTGCGGGAAATTACAATCCGTGCAGTCCTTGATGATTTTCCCATCCGGTTTACGGATAAAAACAGGCTTTCCAGGACATTTTTCCTCCAGATAGAACGGACAGTAACAGAACAGACAGTTAAAATCCGTGAGCCCCTTGTGACAGGGAAAATATTTGCAATCTCTGTTTTCGAAATAGCGATATGAATTCTCCATCCGTTCCTGCGCTTCCTTTCCCTGCTGCTGTTATGGCAGGCCTGCACACTTTCCCGATCCGTGCTGCTCCGGAAAGCTTACACTTTTTCCTTTACGGCACTGCCTGCAGCCTTGAATCTGCTTCTGAGAATCTGGTCCATCGTATCCGGATCCTGGTCCAATGCAATGGAAAATTCACTGCAGAGAATCGATTCTGCCTCCCTGAGATACTTCTCGTCCACGGTCGTAAACTTTCTGCCCTGCTCCAGTCTCTTCTTCCGTCTTTGCAGCAGCATCTTGACCATACTGATACACTCGCAGACATCGTTATTACGGATGATTTCCTTATACTGCTCCTCACGAAACTTCTCGCTGGACACCGAAAGCACATCGATCTCCGGGATCTGGTCCACAACATGCTCCGCCGTCTGGCGATCCATTACCTTCCGCATAGAAACCTTATCATTGTCTACCGGAGAGTAAATCGTACTCTTGTCCGAATTCACAGGCCGCAATACATAATACTTGCGTTTTCCATCGCAACCGGGCATATGAAGCCTGGTTACTTCCGTTACGAGGCAGGGTCCATTTGTTCCATATACTACATAGTCACCTTTCTGATACATATTTTGCCTCTTTTCTATATCTGCTTAACCCACTGCTGCTAAAACCCTTAAAAACCACAATTTCTTCTATATTATAACAAAAAATGGCCGTTTTTGAAAGTCACATATGGTACCAATTGTATGCAATCATTTAAAAATCAGGATTGTTTCACCTTTTATGCCCCAAACACCTGTGTTCATGCGTGGGATCATGGCTGTCCCTATGTCAAAAATAAGTCTCTCTTTACTGGAATTACACCGTTCATGTGATACAATTCATATAATAGAATCAGAAAAAACACACATAAAATTTCTCACTGCAGGGCAGGAAGGTTTTTCCGTTATGGTGAAAAAGGAGATATTAAAGGATTTTCAAACGAATATAGGAAAAGCAATCTCCGGGCAGGAACTGGCAGACCGGTATGCAGTTTCAAGAAATGCTGTTTGGAAGGCAGTGCAGACACTGCGGAAGGAAGGCTATCCCATTCTTTCTGACGGAAAAAAAGGATACTACCTGGATGGTGCTGCGGATCTGATTACAGAAGACGGCATTCGGGCATGGCTCCCGAAAGATCTGTTTGATGAAAACGGGCGCTGCCGCGTACAGATTTTTCTCTACCATGAAATTGATTCCACAAATCTGGAGGCACGCCGCATGCTTGCAAATGGATTCTCTGGTGCTGCTCTGCTGATTGGAGAACGACAGACAGATGGACGCGGGCACAACGGATCCAGCTTTTACTCCCCCGCATCCACCGGCCTGTACATGACCCTGATTCTTCCCGTCAGCCTTACAGCGCAGCAGCTGCCACTGGTCAGCCGTGCGGCAGCTGCCGCTTCTGTCGAGGCTGTGCAGGAGCTTACGGGAAACAGTCTGTCCATCCGGAAGGTCAATGACCTGTATGCCGGTTCACATAAGATCGGCGGAATCCTGTGTGAGGCAATGAGTGACGACCTGGAATCCGAAAGAACACAGACCGTTTGCATCGGAATTGGAATAAATCCTGCCACTTCCCTGCCACCGGAGAGGACCCTGGAACATCACCCGGCCTCTCCCGGGACGGAATACTCCCGCAGCCGGCTCGCGGCCGGCATCACCGCAAAATTAATGCGGACAGATTTTGATCACCCGGATAATTTTCTGAAGGTGTATCAACGCTACCATTCATCAGATATAGAAGAACAGCATTCGTCAGATAAGGAAGAACAATAAGCGTTAAATTTCAACCTTGCTCTCCAGTGTGAAGGAAAACGCAACACCGTTTTCATAATTGGCCGCCCAGCATTTCTGCTGGTGGGCATCCATAATGGCCTTCACAATGGACAGGCCGATGCCGCTTCCGCCATAGGCTCTGGTCCTTGCCTTATCCACCTTATAGAACTTATCCCAGATCTTGTCCAGAGAGGCAGCCGGGATCGGCTTTCCGCTGTTAAAGACGGTCGTCGTGACAATGCCGTCCTTTTCTGTGCAGGTGATCTCAATCCGGTCATCACCCTCCAAATGATTCAGCGCATTGGTCAGATAGTTGGTGACAACCTCTTCAATCTTGAACTCATCTCCCCATACATAAATCGGGGGTTTGGCATTAAATATTATTTTTGCCTTTTTCTGCTCAATCATCAGTTGCTCATGGGCAATGACACCCCGGATCAGCTCTATCAGTTCAAACCGTTCCATACTGATCTGGTCATTTCCATTTTCAAGCTGGTTCAGGGTCAGGAGCTGACGCACCATGTGGTTCATCTTCTTGGATTCATCGATGATGACATCGCAATAGAAATCACGGCTCTCGGGATCATCATTGACATTGTCCTTCAGCCCTTCCGCATATCCCTGGATCAGCGCGATCGGCGTCTTCAGCTCATGGGACACATTCCCTAGAAACTCCTTTCGCATCTCGTCGATCTGAATTTTTTCCGCGATGTCCTTCTCCAGCTTCGCATTCGCGCTTTTCAGGTCACTGACCGCTGTTTCCAGCTTGTCAGACATCACGTTAAAGTTCTTGCCCAGCTCTCCGATCTCATCCTCGCCACCGCTTGTGTAATGCGCATCAAAATCCAGATTTGCCATCCGCTTCGAGAGATTGTTCAGCTCCAGAATGGGCTCCACGATCCGCTTTGTGACAAGCCAGATGCTGATCGCACCGATAATAATCGCCAGAAATCCAAGATACAGGTAAAATCTGACCGAAATCTGTGCCGCCTCCGCAATGCTTTGTGCAGGCGTCAGAACCAGATAATAATCGCCGTTACTCAGCGTACCGTACAGCTCCAGATATTCGATATCCGCGAAGCGGTCCTGAATGCGGATGATGGAATACTGTTCCGTCTTGCGCACCTGAGAATAATGTCCCTCTTCCTTGCCCATGATCACGCCGAAAAGTCGTCCTGACATTTTTTCTGAATTCTGTGAATTGGTGTCCAGAACCTGGGAAATATTGGGGTCCGTAATCCCATAGGTCAGATTATTGATATTGGCAAAGCGCTCAAAGGATTCTGACATGGAATCGCTGTTCGCCGCGTTTGCCATGGTATAACTGTCTATTAGCTTGTCAACCTTTACATGCATGTAATAGCTGTCAACAAAAAAATACTCAAATACACCGATCAT
>JAJGAH010000304.1 GCA_020844525.1 Eubacterium sp. | reverse complement strand
GGCTGCCAGCGCAGCCATCATCAGGATAAAGAGCACCGGCGGGATATATTCCGTTACGATTTTCCTGGCATCCCCCAGAAGCTTCATGTCCTGCCAGGTAAAGGGGGTGACACGGTTTGCGAGGACAATACCGTTTGCCAGACCCAGCACGAACCAGAATCCGGACACAAATACCCGTACCCAGGCTCTTCTCCGGAACAAAAAGGCAACCAACATCGTCATGAAAATCAAAAATGCATTGTAGAGAAAGACAAAAGGACTTCCCGTCATGTATTCCCATGCACTGATAAAAGAATGCCTGGAAATCAGTTCCATAATAAAATACAGAATACAACACCACAATGCCTGCAGAGGCACTGCAAAGCGATTCATTATCTGAACCAGCCTGTCCTTATCAATATTTTTCCATCTGCTGCTCAACCGGGTTCCTGCCGCCTTTCCCACAAGTATTTATACGCGCGTGGCTGTTCACACAGCCAGCGCCTCAGTTTTTATCAAGCTGCGCCAGACTCTCCTCAACCTGTGCCATCATCTGCGTGTAGTTTTCAAGCTTTTCTCTCTCTTCCTGAACCTTCTTCGCAGGTGCCTTGCTGATGAATTTCTCGTTTCCGAGCATGCCGTTTGAACGGGCAATTTCCTTCGTCAGCCGTGCCTTCTCCTTTGTCAGCCGCTCTCTTTCCTTCTCAACATCAACAAGGTCTGAGAACGGAATATAGATAACAGCACCAGGGATGATTGCCGAAAACGCATCATCTGCAATGCCGTCCTTTGTATGCTGAAGCGATACACTCTCCGCATGCGCCAGCGTGCCGAAGAAGGTCTCCGCCTTTCGGAACTGATCCAGAATAGCATCGTTTTCGGAAACAATGAAAATATTCGCTTTTTTGGACGGTGGAACATTATGCGTGCTGCGCACATCACGAATCTTCCGTACCGCTTCCTTCATGCTCTCAATCGCAGCTTCCTCTTCCGCAAAATGACGGTCCTCTGCATACTCTGGCCAGGAGGAAATCATAATAGACTCCTCGTCCGGATTCAGCGTACAGTAGATTTCCTCTGTGATAAATGGCATGAAAGGATGCAGCAGCTTCAGCGCATCGGAGAGAACTGTCTTCAGCGTCCAGAGAACCGGAAGCTTTTCCTCTGCACTGCCGTTATAGAGAACCGGTTTTGACATCTCAATATACCAGTCGCAAAACTCTTCCCAGATAAAGTCATAGACCTTCTGTACTGCAATACCGAGCTCATACTTGTCCATATTCTCGGTGACGTCCTTTGCCAGCTGATTTACCTTGAAAAGAATCCATCTGGAAGCATAGTCCAGTCTGGAGGCATCCATTTCCTTTGGAATTTCTGTATCTCCAAGGTTCATCATGATAAATCTGGAGGCATTCCAAACCTTATTGGCAAAGTTGCGGCTGGCCTCTACCTTTTCCCAGTAGAAGCGCATGTCATTACCCGGCGCATTTCCGGTCATCAATGTCAGTCTGAGAGCATCTGCGCCATATTTGTCAATGACCTCCAGCGGGTCAATGCCATTGCCCAGGGACTTGCTCATCTTGCGGCCCTGTGAATCCCGCACAAGTCCATGGATCAGCACATGATGGAAGGGAACCTCTCCAGTCTGCTCGATCGCTGAGAATACCATACGGATGACCCAGAAGAAAATAATATCATAACCGGTCACCAGTACATCCGTCGGATAGAAATACTTCAGCTCCGGCGTCTGTTCCGGCCATCCAAGCGTTGAGAATGGCCAGAGCGCAGAGGAGAACCAGGTATCCAGCGTATCCTCCTCCTGTCTGAAATGCGTTCCTCCGCACTTCGGACACTTTGCCGGTGCACCGCCTCTTCGCACAACCATCTCTCCGCAATCCTCGCAGTAATATGCCGGAATGCGATGTCCCCACCAGAGCTGTCGTGAAATACACCAGTCCTTGATATTCTCAAGCCAGTGCGTATAGGTCTTTCCGTAGCTCTCCGGAACAAACTTCAGTTCACCCTCATCCAGGGCCTTCTGTGCAGCCTCTCCCATTTCCTTCATGCGGACAAACCACTGTGGCTTGATCATCGGCTCCACGGTCGTGTGGCATCTGTCATGGGTACCGACCGAATGTGTATGCGGAACGACCTTCACCAGAAGCCCCAGGTCTTTTAAATCATCGACGATGGCCTTCCGTGCCTCGTAACGGTCCATTCCGGCATACCTGCCGCATTTGTCATTCAGGGTCGCATCATCATTGAGGATATTGATTTCAGCAAGTCCATGGCGCTTGCCCACCTCGAAATCATTGGGATCATGAGCCGGCGTAATCTTCACGCATCCCGTTCCAAACTCCCGGTCCACGTACTCATCCGCAATGACAGGGATCTCCCGGTCTGTCAGAGGGAGCTTCAGCATCTTGCCCACAAGGTCCTTATATCTCTCATCCTCAGGATTGACAGCAACTGCCGTATCTCCCAGGAGCGTTTCCGGACGGGTCGTGGCAATCTCCACAAATCTTCCCGGCTCACCGACAATCGGATAATTAATATGCCAGAAAAATCCATCCTGGTCTACATGCTCGACCTCGGCATCAGACAGAGAGGTCTGACACTTCGGACACCAGTTGATGATACGGCTGCCCTTGTAGATCCATCCCTTTTCATAAAGGCGGCAGAATACCTCCTCTACTGCTTTGGAGCAGCCCTCGTCCATCGTGAAGCGCTCACGGTCCCAGTCCGCAGAAGAACCAAGCTTGCGCAGCTGCTTCATGATGCGGCTGCCATAAGTCTCCTTCCACTGCCAGCAGTACTTCAGAAACTCGTCTCTTCCGATCTCACGCTTGTCAATGCCCTTATCCTTCAGCATATTGGTGACCTTTACCTCGGTCGCGATTGCCGCATGATCGGTCCCCGGCTGCCAGAGAGCTTCATAGCCCTGCATTCTCTTGTACCGGATCAGGATATCCTGCATGGTATTGTCAAGGGCGTGTCCCATGTGCAGCTGTCCGGTGACATTTGGCGGCGGCATCACAATCGTGAATGGTTTCTTGTCCGGATTCACCTTTGCATGAAAATATCCTTTGTCCAGCCAGTTCTGATAGATGCGGTCCTCAATACCCTTAGGATCGTAGGTCTTGGCAAGCTCCTTACTCATTGGTCATCCTCCTGTGTCTGAAATAAAAAAAACCCTCTGCACGCTATGTGCAAAGGGCGATATTGTCGCGGTACCACCTTGCTTCACATGCAGAAAAAGCCTGCATGTCTTATTACATCCGGTAACGTGGATGAGACGTGAACCCCTGTCGGCAGAGAAATAAACTGCCCGCCCTCAGGATTCCGACTCAGAAGCTACCTTCCGCATCGGCCCTCTCCCGGGTCCCTCTCAGCAAATGAAGCCCTCTCTGTTGGCGCCGTCATGCGTACTCCTCTTCGTCACTGTCTTTCACAATCTGCACTGCTCCGGCCGTGGTATCTTCCTGCTGTATACTGCAGAAAGCCTTTGACCATGGCATCATCATAATAAGGATCATTTCGTTTGTCAAGAAGGTACTTTCCAGACTATGAGCACAAAAAAAGCGCCCTTCCGTGGGTGCCTGTCATAATCTGTTATGATTGATAACAATACGAATAAACAAGAGGGGCGGATACTCCAGAACACCTTGTGCTCTGCGGAAAACCGAAACCATCTGTTGCGGAGGAAATGGTACGATAAAAGCGTCCGGTTATTCTGAAGAATCTCACCCTGCCGTATAACCATGCATAAATCCTGCTCAAGGTCTCTGGCGGAGTGAATACTCGTTCAGACATTCTATATCTCATAAAATGAAAGCCTTGCTCGGAGACTTTAACCCACACTCTGCAGGCAGGTTTC
>JAJGAH010000303.1 GCA_020844525.1 Eubacterium sp. | reverse complement strand
CCAGCCAGCTTGCCATGGAAAGATTCTGGTCCAGGTAATTACCGCAATCTCTGGCGGCTGCACCTGGAATTTCGCCCTTATAATCGCGGATAAAGGTAAAGGTGTCCCGGATGAGATCTACGATGTCGGATGATTCCAGGTCGCCGGCCAGGATCAGATAAAAGCCGGTACGACAGCCCATCGGTCCGAAGTAAATGACCCTGTCCTTCCACTGCGGCTCATTGCGCAGAAAAGTCGCACCGAGGTGCTCGATGGTATGGCACTCTGCGGTATTCATGACCGGCTCGCGATTTGGTGCAGTCATGCGAAGATCAAAAGTTGTAATGCATTCTGATCCGATATGGTCCTTTCTGGAGACATAAATGCCGGGCATCAGTGTCAGATGATTGACGGTAAAGCTTGCGATTTTCTGCATCTTTTTTTCCATTTCTTTGATTCCTTTCAGTTTCACAATATGTTTCAATATATTTTGTTATATCTGTTACTTTTCTGCGTGCTGCTTTCGAGGCCATTGTAAAATGTACAGAATATCATGTCAATCTTCCGGCAGGCATCCGGCATTCATGCATTTCAGTAATAATCTGGCACCTGTACTTGAAGGAATGCTCTTGTGCGTATGGCTGAGGCGATGCAGGATAAATGGATGGCTGAGGCGATGCAGGATAAATGGATGGCTGAGGCAATGCAGGAAGGATTGACGGATTGTTAAGGACGGGCTGTTATGGAGAGAGTTTTTACATACAGAATCACTGCTGAAAATGCGGGAAAGGATATTCATGCGTTCCTTCGTGAGAAGGGATATTCACGGCATATTCTGGCGTCCATGAAGCCGGTCCCGGACGCAGTTCAGGTTAATGGCGGGCATCAGTATATGCGTTATGTGCTGCAGGAGGGTGACATTCTGTCCACGAAGGTCTGCGATGATGTTTCATCAGCCAATATTCTGCCGGCGCCTGTTCCCTTTACAATTGTATATGAAGACCAGGACCTGCTTGTGGTCAGCAAGCCTGCAAATGAGGCAATTCACCCGGCGGCCGGACATCCGGCCAATACCCTTGGCAACGGTGTGGCCTGGTACTATCAGCAGAAGGGGGTTCCGTTTGTGTTCCGTTGTATCAATCGTCTGGACCGGGATACGACAGGACTGCTGATTGTGGCAAAAAATCTGGTCAGCGCTTCTGTACTGGAGCAGCAGCTGGTGCGCAGGGAGATTCATCGGACCTATCTTGCAATCGCAGATGGGAAAATGCCTGATGAAGGGGTTGTTGATCTTCCCATTGCACGGAAGGAGGGATCGCTGATCGAACGGTGTGTCGATCGGGAGAGGGGAGACCGGGCGGTGACGCATTTTCAGATGATGCAATACTATCCTGCGCCGGGACGGACTGATTTTCTTTTTCCGGAAAAGACGAATGCCTCTGAGGACCTTTTTTCAACCGGATATTCGGCTGTCCAGCTCAGACTTGAAACGGGGCGGACCCATCAGATCCGTGTGCATATGGCATATCTGGGACATCCGCTGCTTGGGGATACACTTTATAACAGTCATTATCAGAGAAAGCCGGACGATTCTTTTGCAGCAGGAACTGTGAGAAGCGCTGGAGAGGATCCGCTGTCCATTACGCGGCAGGCACTGCACTCCTGGAAGCTGGATTTTCTGCATCCGATCACCGGCAGGCAGATGCATTTTGAAGCACCGGTCCCGGAGGACATGCAGGCACTCCTTTCCGGATTAAAAGCTTAAGTTTGCTGAATTTTCGTTGTATGGTATTTTAATTCGTGCTATACTTTTTACGTGCTGTCGGGAGTTCCTGTTGTCTGGAATAGAAGGGCAGACTTGATTTCTGACATATATTTTTCAGAACGAGTTTATGGATAGAAAAGAGGAAGAGGTCATGGCGGACAAGTATGTTGCGTATGTTGGAACTTATACCCATGGAAGCAGTATCGGCATCCATCTGTATGATGTAGACGTAAAAGAGGGAACCTTATCCTTTCGTAAGGTAATACCTGTGAATAACTCATCCTATATCTGCCGTTCCGTAAATGGAAAGTTTCTGTATTCCATAGCGGATGAGGGCGTCGCTGTTTTTGCAATCAAACAGGATGGGGATCTTGAACTGATCAATAAGATCGGTATTGATGGAATGCGCGGCTGTTATATCACGGTTGATCAGACCGGACAGTATCTTCTGGTTGCCGGATACCATGATGGTAAGGTAACACTGGTGCACACGCATCATGACGGACGCCTTGGCTCTGTAATGGATGGTGTTTTCCACAAGGGACTGGGCAGCGTTGCCGAGCGTAACTTCCGTCCCCATGTCAGCTGTGTAAAAATGACACCTGACAATCGTTTTATCTGTGCAGTGGATAATGGTATTGATCAGGTGAAGATTTACAGCATCGATTCAAAGAATAAGCTTAAGCTGGTAGATATTCTGCGTTGTGAGCGGGAGTCCGGTCCGAGGCTGATTGAGTTCAGCAAGGATGGACGTTTCGCCTATCTTATTTCTGAGCTTGCGAACCGCGTGGATGTCTATTCTTATACAGTTGAAGACGATATGCCTCAGTTCGAGCACCTGCAGAGCATCAGTACAACCTCTGACAATGTGGACCAGCTGCATGATGCTGCATCAGGTATGACACTTTCACCCGATGGTAAATACCTGTTCACTTCGACAGCCGGTGATGATACGGTTGCCATGTTTGCCATCGATACTGAAACCGGGCTTCTCACAAAGAAGTTTGCACTTCCGATCAGCGGAGAGTATCCAAAGGATATTGCGCTGTTTCCAGATGGAAAGCATATTGCCTGTGTCAATCATGAGTCAAACACAGTTACAACCTTTGCAATAGACTATAAGCATAATATTCTGGTTATGAAGGGCAAACCCATGAAGGTCGATACACCGAACTGTATCCTGATCACCAGAATGGGAACGGATAAGCATTGAGCATTTACGCAAATTGAGTCAGAAAAGCAGCGGAGTTATCCGCTGCTTTTCTTTTAAAAAATGATGAAGTGACCAATGACATGCTGAACCGTGTATAAAAGTAAATAGGAGAAACTGAATGAAGAGTAGGGTAGTGCTGGTCCCCTGCGGGACATATAAACCGGAACAGGTATATCGGGCAATACAAAAGGGTCTGGATCTGATGGGCGGTATCGGGAAATATGTCCGTCCTGACGAAAAGGTGCTGATTAAGCTGAACCTGGTCCGCGAGGCAGATGCTGAACGGGCGGTCACAACACATCCTGTTGTCGGTGAAATGCTTGCAAGGATACTGGATGAGAAAAAATATACAGATATTTCAATTGGTGATTCCGGAGGCTTCGGATCGTCCATCCGCACGATGGAGCATCTGGGTATGCGGGAGGAGCTGGAGAAGTATCACTGCCGCATGGCACCTTTTGATGAGGCAGTAAGAACGGAATTTCCCGAGGGCATTCATGCCCGGGAGTTTATGCTGGCCAGAGACGCGGCGGAAGCAGATGCGCTGATCAGTGTGAGCAAGATGAAGACTCATGCGCTGGAGCACATTACGGGTGCTGTGAAGAATCAGTATGGCTGTGTGCAGGGAAAGCATAAGGCTAAGGGGCATACGATGTATCCAAGCGCAGAGAGCATGGCCAGGATGATTGTGGACCTGAACCGTCTGCTGAAGCCGCGGCTGTACATTATGGATGGCATTGTTGCCATGGAGGGAAACGGGCCGACATCAGGTGACCCGGTGCCAATGCATCTGCTGCTTTTTTCCACAGATCCGGTCGCATTGGACAGCATTTTTGCCAGACTGATCTATCTGGACCCGGAGGTGGTCCCGACGGAGACTGCCGGTGCCCAGATGGGTCTTG
>JAJGAH010000302.1 GCA_020844525.1 Eubacterium sp. | reverse complement strand
ATCCGAGGAGCCCGTACTGCGGAAAGCTTGTATTCGCTGCGTTCTCCGGTTCTCATCAGGATGCGATCGCAAAGGGCATGCACTGGAGAGAGGAGCTTGATCCGGATCACTGGACCGTTCCCTATCTGCCCATTGATCCGACAGATATTGGAAGAAGCTACGACAAGGATGTCATCCGTATCAACAGTCAGTCCGGAAAGGGCGGTGTAGGCTATGTGCTTGAAACCCATTATGATCTTATCCTCCCGAAGAAGATGCGCGAGGCGATGGGATATGCAGCGAAGGATCTTTCCGATCACCTGCACAAGGAACTGCAGCCTGATGAAATCTTCAGCCTGTTCAAGGAGAAATTTGAGGATATTAAGGAACCGCTCACAGTTAATGGTGTTCATTTCAGACAGCTGGATAACGGTATGATTGAGGCGAGCGTGAACTCAAGATTCGGTTCCGGAGAATACAGCGTATGCAAGGCGGAAGGAAACGGACGTCTGGATGCGGTGAGCAATGCGCTGAAGAAGGCACACAATCTCGAGTACCAGCTGACCACCTATCAGGAGCACGCGCTGACCAAGAGCTCCAGCTCCAACGCCATTGCCTATGTGGGCATCGCAAAACCGGATGGTTCCCTGGCGTGGGGCGCTGCTGTGGATCCGGATATCATCCGTGCCTCCATTGATGCACTTGTAACTGCAATTAATAATCGCTGAAATACAATGATTGAATAATAAAAACCAGTTGTGTTCTGACTGAAATGGTTAGGGGCTTTTTGGCAGAGTTTTCATATTCTGTTTGCAAATGGCAGCAGGGTGATGGAACCTCTGCCTGTTTTGTAGTCAATTTGAAAGCTGTTATATAACTTGTTTCTTGAGACAGACACAGCAACGGATGCAGGAACAGATGCAGGGACGAATATAAATATATATTTAAGCTACTAACATTCGTAAAAGTATCGACAAGATCAGTGCTTCACACAAAAGTAACGTTATGCTATAATACAGATATTAATGTTTTCGGACATGTTCCGTATAATCAGGAGGATTATCTAAATGCAGATTCTGTATAGAAGTACCAGAGGTGGTGAAAAGGACATTCCCGCATCAAAGGCGGTTCTGAACGGGCTTACCTGTGACGGAGGTCTTTATGTTCCGGACAGTTTCCCGAAGCTGCGTGTCTCGCTGGAGGAGCTCTCCCGGATGAATTACAGAGACCTTGCCTATGAGGTGATGTCTCTCTTTCTGACCGATTATACCGAGGAGGAGCTGCGCTTCTGTATTGATCATGCATATGATTCCAAGTTTGACGTTCCTGAAATTGCTCCGCTGCACAAGGCGGATGGCGCCTATTTCCTGGAGCTGTTCCATGGAAAGACCATCGCATTCAAGGACATGGCACTCTCTATTCTTCCTTATCTGATGACAACAGCGGCGAAGAAGAACCATATCACGAACAAGATCTGTATTCTGACTGCAACCTCCGGTGATACCGGGAAAGCTGCAATGGCAGGCTTCCAGGATGTTCCGGGCACGGAAATCATTGTATTTTACCCTGATGGCGGCGTAAGCCCTGTTCAGGAGAGACAGATGCGTACCCAGAAGGGTGAGAATACACATGTTGTCGCACTGAAGGGAAATTTCGATGACGCACAGACCGGTGTGAAGCGGATTTTCGGAGACAGGCAGATGCAGGAGGAGATGGCTTCTCACGGCATCCAGTTCAGCTCCGCAAATTCCATCAATATCGGACGGCTGGTACCGCAGGCGGCATATTATGTCTACGCCTATGCGACACTGGTGCGTGATGGTGCCATCAAGGCGGGAGATCCGATTAATGTCGTAGTTCCCACAGGCAACTTCGGCAATATTCTTGCGGCATATTATGCAAAGCAGATTGGTCTTCCGGTACAGAAGCTGATCTGTGCATCCAATGAGAATAAGGTTCTGTTCGACTTCTTCTCAACCGGAATCTACGACAAGAACCGCCCATTTATTCTGACATCTTCCCCGTCTATGGATATTCTGGTGTCCAGCAATCTGGAGCGCCTGATTTATCTGATCGCCGGAAGAGATGCAGAGAAGACTGCTGCTCTGATGAAGGCTCTGTCCGAGGGCGGCAGATATGAGATCACACCTGACATGCAAGAGAAGCTTTCTGATTTTATCGGCGGCTATGCAACAGAACAGGAGGTCTTCGCAACCATCCACAAGCTCTATGCGCAGGACCATTATGTTATTGATCCGCATACAGCAGTTGCGGCCACCGTATATGATGCTTACACGGCGAAGAGCAGCGACATCACACCGACTGTTATTGCCTCTACCGCAAGTCCGTATAAATTTGCGAGAAATGTGCTGCATGCCATTGATGCAAAGAAGTACGATCCGATGACCGATCTGGAACAGTTTGATGCACTGCATGAGGTATCCGGCGTCAAAATCCCTGCCGCAATCGAGGAGATCAAGTCTGCTCCGATCCGGCACAACACGGTGGCGGAAATTGGAGAGATGAAGGACGTGATCCGCAGAATGCTTGGTGTCTGAAGCAGGCATCTATAGAAAAGGGTCATTAAAAAAGAGGCGATGAGATGAGCGACGATAGAGAACTGGATATACATGACGGACTTCTGGAGGAGGCGGTTGGCGGAATCCGGCCACTGGATAAGGCGGCGATGGATGCCGCACAGGCACATTGGAACGCGATTGCACATCCGCTTCACAGCCTTGGCAAGCTTGAGGACCTGATTATCCGCATTGCGGGCATCCAGGGAACACCCAGAGTCAGCCTTTCGAAGAAAGGGCTGATCACGATGTGTGCTGATAACGGTGTTGTCGAGGAGGGTGTTACACAGACCGGACAGGAGGTTACCGCACAGGTTGCCGAGAATTTTCTTCAGGAGAAGGCTACGGCGGGTATTCTGTGCAGAAAAGCCGGAGCAGATATCTTTCCAATTGATATCGGCATCGCCAGGGACACGATTGTGCGGAACTGCAAGGTTTCCTATGGCACAAAGAACATGACAAAAGGACCGGCCATGTCGCGTGCGGACACGGTAAGGGCTCTTGAAACCGGCATCGCTCTGGTACGTGAGAAGAAAGCGGACGGTTATCGTATTCTGGCCACAGGAGAAATGGGTATCGGCAATACGACGACCAGCAGCGCACTTGCATCCTTTTTCCTGAACCAGCCCGTAGAGAAGATGACAGGCAGAGGGGCAGGGCTCAGCTCAGAGGGGCTGCAGCGCAAGATCAACGCGATCAGGAGGGCAATTGCCCTGAACCGCCCGGATCCTGATGATCCAATTGATGCACTTGCCAAAATCGGCGGACTGGACATTGCGGGTATGGCGGGCGTATTTCTCGGCGGTGCCTCTGAGGGAATTCCGGTGGTGATTGACGGCTTTATCTCAGGTGTTGCCGCCCTGACTGCCTCCAGAATCTGTCCTGCGTCCCGTGACTATATGATTGCTTCCCACATGTCAAAGGAACCTGCATCAGGCATGATCATGGATGCGCTCGGGATGGACCCGATCCTGCATGCGGATATGTGTCTTGGTGAAGGAACCGGCGCGGTCGTGCTGTTTCCGGTTCTGGATATGGCACTTGAGGTTTACAACCGGATGTCCACATTTGAAGAGGATGATATTGAAGCATATAAGGAGTTGAAATGATTCATTTAGTTACCGGAGGTGCCGGAAGCGGTAAATCGGCATATGCGGAGCAGGAGCTTCTTAAGCTTGGAGAGGGAAAAAGAATCTATATTGCGACAATGTATCCGGGAAAGGACCCGGAAAATGCAGAGCGGATCCGCAGGCATCAGGAACGCAGGAAGGAAATGCGGTTTGAGACGATAGAATGTCCGCAGAATCTTGCAGAGGCTGAGATTCCTG
>JAJGAH010000301.1 GCA_020844525.1 Eubacterium sp. | reverse complement strand
TCTGCTTTGCGAGAGAGCTGCAGCACGTCTTTCCAGATGACCCCGTCACCCGTATCACTGCTGATCAGTTTTCCGTTTTTACAGACAAACCAGATATCAGTGAACAGATAGAGGTCCTGCATCACTTTGTTCACACGCTCCAGAAAAATGTCAGCCTTGAGCTGAAGGCTGGCATCTATATTCTGAGAGATTTTGAGGAAAAATCAGTTTCTCTCATGATTGATCACGCCCGCCTCGCGGCCAGAAGCATCCATGACCAGTATGACCGGAACATCGCCATCTACAATGAAGACCTGGCAGACCGGGAGGAGCTGCAGCGGTATATCCTGAACCACTTCGATGAGGCCCTGGACAAGCACTATATTGAGACCTGGTACCAGCCTGAGATCCGGACACTTACCGGTAAGATCTGCGGATTTGAAGCGCTCTGCCGCTGGAATGACCCGGTGAGGGGCATTCTTTCCCCGGCCGTATTCATTCCTGTGCTTGAGGACGCTCACCTGATTTCCCGTCTTGATATGCGGATGCTTGAAAATGTGTGCAGAGACATGACCAGCTTCTTTGACCAGGACACCGTCGTTGTACCGGTATCTATCAATCTCTCCAGAAATGATTTCCTCGGTATCGATGCCTTCAGGGAAGTGCATGCCATCCTGCAGACATACCACATTCCGCCGGAGCTGATCCATATCGAAATCACCGAAAGTGTGCTGGAGGCAGATCCGGAATACCTTCGTCTCCAGCTGAAGCACTTTCATGATGCCGGTTATGAAATCTGGATGGACGATTTCGGAAGCCATTATTCTACACTGAATATCCTCAAGGATTTTGATTTCGACGTTCTGAAAATTGACCAGGCCTTTGTCCGCAACATCGAAGGAAACCAGAAGGCACGGACACTCGTGGCCTCTGTTGTCAATATGGCAAAGCACCTGCATACACATACGCTCTGCGAAGGTGTTGAAACATCACAGCAGATAGATTTCCTGCGTACCATCGGGTGCGAACAGCTGCAGGGCTTTTATTTTTCAAAGCCTCAGCCACTATGTGAAATCCGTAAGCTTATTCCTGCTCTTGGCCTCGAGACGCCACAAAAGAAGCGCACTTTCAATACAATCGGACAGATCAATCTGCTCTCCAATTCTCCTATGGAATTTGAGCGCAGCTATGATATGGGCTCTCAGGTTCCGATCATGCTCCTTGAGGTAACCCCTGAACAGACACAGGTTCTCTACCACAATCCTGCAATGGATAAAATGGCCGGTTCTCTGAACCTACGGAACGCTGATGGATTTCTGCAGTACCTGATGTCTCTCCCGGCATACAAGAATATGATCCGGCAGTCCCTAGAGGTACCGGAGTCTGCAGAGACCACGCATTCTCTTGATTTTATTATCAGCAACAAATTCTGCAGCATCAGCTTCAGAACTGTCGCTGCAAAGCTGGAAAGCTATGCCTACGTTATTTTCACCGGTCTGCTTCTGGATTCCACATCCTCAGTAGTCCGGTCCATGAACATCCATGAGGGAATCCGCCACCTTCTGACTGTATTCAGCCGGATCGACCTGTTTAATCTGAGTGAGGAAACCGCAGAGAATCTTTTCCTGAATACAGCTCAGGACAAGCTGACAGACTTTGCCAGCACGGACAAGCAGGCGCTGGAGATCTATGCGAAAAAATATCTGGAAGAGGCAGACCGTGAGTCTTTTCTTGACTTTTATGACCTGCATTCGCTCAAACGCCGCGTTCTGGCAAAGGGGACCAATAATGTATCTGCTGTCTTTGCAACCTATGACAAGGTTGGAGAACTCCATACGCAATTGTACACGCTGATTCCCTTCCGCAGGGGCAGCGATGATATGGTGCTCTCCTGTGTGCATGACATCAGCAACTCTCTCTATAACAGAGTCTTTCGCGACCAGCTGCTTCCGATGAACCAGGCAGGCTCTTCCTCTCTGAATGATTCGCTGATTGACCTGCTCGCTGCCTTTCAGGGCATCATTCAGATCAACGCGAGAGAAGACAGTTTTTCTCTGATTTACAGAAACTGGGCTCCGGTCTTCCCGGAGCGCGCTGACTCCTTCCAGGAAGTTATGAGAGATTTCTCCCGAAACTATGTGCATCCCGGGGACGTCAAACGTTTTCAGACCTTTACGTCCTTTGCATTCTGGAAACAGCGCATGAAGGAATCCGGACAGTTTCATATTTCAGAATGCTTCCGGATCAGGAAAGAGAGCCATGCCTATACATGGCTGGATTTTCACCTGATTCAGGATCAGAAAAACCCGGATATCTATACATTGTCCATCCAGTGGATCCGCAACCATACTGAGAGCGAAATGCTTGATTTCTGGTATTCCAGCGGGCAGGAGGCTCTGACGCAGAGCGATCCTCTTACCGGACTTCTGAACCGGAGAGGCATTGACAGCAGAATCAAACGGTATATGGTGCGGCATCCTTCGACGCCAGGTGTACTGATTGCACTGACTATAGACAATTTCAGAATCGTAAACGACATTCTGGGACGCAGCTTCGGAGATCAGATTCTGAAGGAAGTGGCATCAACCCTTCGCGTTGCATTTCCTGAGGATGACATTATCGGACGAAACGGCGCGGATGCATTCCTGGTTTTCATGAAGGATACCAGTCTTGCCGACGCCGAGCACATCGTAGGCCGTCTGGTTTCCAGACCCATGTCCATGGATTTTCATGGCAGTTCCTGCAGCTTTACCATGCTCGCCGGGATGGCAGTATATCCACATGATGGCCGAAAAACCGGAAGTCTCTGCCGAAAGGCCAGCGCAGCGCTCCGTGCGGCAAAGTCAGGTACAGCTCCTAACTACCGGATCTATGATGCCGCTCTCTGCACAGAAAACCGCCTGCTGCTCAGCAGGGACCTGAAGAGGCTTGACGGAGATCTCCCGAAGGCCATCCTGGCCTACAGAACAGGTGCAGACCTTCAGATTCTCTATGCAAGCAATGATCTGGTACGGCTCTGCGGATGCAGAGACCTGCAGGAATTCACGGATTACTCTAAATCCAGCTACTTCCAGATTCTTAAGCCCGAAGACCGCGAAAGGCTGAAAACTGTATTACAGGAATACATCGATGCGGCGCAGGACCTTGATGACGATTCTGCAGACCAAAACGATGCACCGGTCTTCCACGAAAGCTTCCGGATTCTTGCAAAGGACGGACAGGTCCACCCTGTTGAAAATGAATGCCGTTTTGTACAGAGCATTTTCTATGGCGATCTCTACTACGTCTTCCTTGAGGAAGCAGGGCTGGATTCTGGCAACACCTAAATTTTAGACAGCACAATGTTTATTCTAAAAAAGACCTGCTGCACCGGCATCAAAGCCGGATACGGCAGGTCTTTCTTTTTCTGCTTCTTTTTCATTTTCTGCATTTGTAATACTGCAACGGTGCTTCCAATGGTAGCCGCTGCCGTCATTGCTGGTTTTCCCGGAACCGCCCGGACGCCAGCGCAATTCCCGCCTTCATGAAGTCATCACTGTAGCGGTCCACGATGATCTCGGCGTACCGCCTGTCCTTATGCAGAATTTTGTCCCTCTGAAAATCAATAACAGGGTTTCTGCCGAGCTCTTTCTCCATCCGGTCAAAAATCTCCAGGGCCTTATCCGTAAGCGCAATTGTCGTCCCATCTGCATTGCGAAGCGTTACCGCCTCCAGATTCCGCACAGATGCCTTCTTCATATTATGAATTGCCGACTTCTGCCGTTCCTCACTGATCTCCACATCCGGCAGAACTGTCATCCACGCCAGAAGCAGATGAAGAAACTGCACATCCTCCTCCATGATTCCAAAGGAGGACAGCGGATTCAGATCGAGGGAACGCAGCTCAATATGGTTGATGCCACCGG
>JAJGAH010000300.1 GCA_020844525.1 Eubacterium sp. | reverse complement strand
AAACGCTGGTAAACTGTGATTCGAGGCAGATCAGATACTGATGATAATATGAAAAGAGGAATACATGCAGGATCCATACAGAGTGCTTGGTGTCTCCCGAGATGCCAGTGATGAGGAAGTTAAGAAAGCATACCGGAAGCTGAGCCGTAAGTACCACCCGGATGCGAATATCAATAATCCGAACAAGGACAAGGCTGAGGAAATGTTCAAGCTGGTACAGGAGGCCTATAAACAGATCATGGATGAACGGTCCGGAAAGAGACCGGGTTCATCTGGAGCTTATGGATATGAGGGCTTTGGAGGATACGGTTCAAGAGCAGATAACGCATATGAGAATCCGGAAATGCAGGCAGCAGCCAACTATATCAACACCAGACATTTCAGGGAGGCTATGCATGTGCTGGACCAGATTTCCGAGCGGAATGCCGAGTGGTATTATCTGCACGCAATTTCCAACTATGGTCTTGGCAACAGCATGGACGCGCAGAATGACGCGCAGACGGCATGCAATATGGATCCGGACAATAACCGGTATCGTCAGCTGTATCAGCAGATTTCGGCGGGAGGTTCCTGGTATAATGACATGGGACAGGGATATGGCTATGAGGGTTCACCCTGCTATGGGGGATCGGATACGATGAATGGAAGCACCTGCTCCAGAACTGCAGCAGCAATCTGCAGTGCGCTGGCATGCTGTACCTGTCTGGGAGGCGGCGGCATACCGCTATGCTGCTGCATCTGAGGTATTGAAGTTTTCATGCGGTATACAGAATGTCAGGAAAGCTGGTTCCTGTAGATAAGGCAGTTATAGAGCTGCAGGGATAAAGAAATTGAAGAATATGAAGGGATGAGAGAATAGATGGAGAGAAAACAATGGGTTGAACGCTATATGCGGGAGCTGGACTGCGGCAAGAGAAAGAAAATTCTCGATCAGGCGCTGATCGAGGAGGGAAATGCGCCGGATAATGAGCTGCGTGCCAGACTTCTGGAGAGCCGTTATGGCAAGAGAAATGCACAGAATGTAGACTATTTTATCCGCGGATGGATGAATATGTACTATGTAAATACAGCATCAAAGGGTTTTTTTGCCAGAAAGAGAATTGAGAGGGAGAAGGCCTCTGTCCTTTCGGACTGGAAGATGGATATGGTCCAGGAATATGGAGAGATTGGAAAAGAGGTTCTGTACGAGGAGCTGTTCAATATGACCATGCTCTATTTTCATCTGTGCGAAACGGATAAGAATTACGGGGCAATTATCCTTGGTCTTGGGCATATGAAGGATGAGAGTCTGATTTCAAAGATTGCAGGTGAGGTATACCGGCTTGCATATGAAACCCCCAGGGTTATGGATGCGGAGGAGGAGTTCGCCATTTTTACAAAGGCGGCAACAGATGCCTTCTGTGAAAAGTACAGCAATCAGCAGGATTATCTGATGAATAAGGTAAACAGGCTGCGTTCCGGGAAGTGAAGGAGAGAAATGCCTTTGAATTTCAACAATAACGAAGGAAAAAATTCCGGTGACGGTCCGGGCAATAACAATCGGACACTCTGGATCGTATTGACCGTCATTATGGTGGGCATCATCATATTCAGTGTGATTGGCAGTGTCCTGCAGTCCTCCGCAACGGATGAAATCACTTATGACAAGTTTGAACAGCTTGTTGAGGAGGACAAGGTCTCAAAGGTTGTGCTCCAGAACGGTGTTCTGCTTGTCACAGGAAAGGATGACAAGCAGGCGCTTGAGGATTCCTCCGGTTACACCTGGCGTGTTACGCTCGTGGGGGACGAGAATGGACTGAACGAGCTGCTGAAGGGCAAGGGCATAACCTATGAGAAGAAATCTACAAGTGTACGTTCTCAGATTCTGGCAGCAATCTTTCAGATTGTAATCCCTGTGCTGATCATGATGATCGGCCTGAATCTCATACTTCGCTATATGGGAAAAGGCGGCGGTGTCATGGGAGTCGGGAAAAGCAAGGCCCGAACTTATGTGCAGAAGGACACAGGCGTGACCTTCGCGGATGTTGCCGGTGAGGAGGAAGCCAAGGATTCCCTGCAGGAGGTCGTTGATTTTCTGCACAATCCGCAAAAGTACACACAGATTGGCGCAAAGCTTCCCAAGGGTGCTCTTCTGGTGGGCCCGCCCGGAACCGGAAAAACCCTGCTCGCCAAGGCTGTAGCGGGGGAGGCACATGTTCCTTTTTTCTCACTTTCGGGGTCGGAATTTGTAGAGATGTTTGTGGGTGTTGGCGCATCCCGGGTCAGAGATCTTTTTGAGGAGGCCAAGAAGCAGGCACCCTGCATTATCTTTATTGATGAAATTGACGCAATCGGCAAAACACGTGATGCAAGCTACGGTGGGGGTAACGATGAACGGGAGCAGACGCTCAATCAGCTCCTTGCGGAGATGGATGGATTTGACAGCACAAAGGGACTTCTTGTTCTCGGAGCGACCAACCGTCCCGAGGTTCTGGATCCGGCGTTGCTTCGCCCGGGACGCTTTGACCGCAGGATTATCGTGGAGCGCCCGGACCTGAAGGGACGCGTCAACATCCTTAAGGTGCACGCCAGAAAGGTCATGCTTGATGACACCGTGAATCTTCAGGAGATTGCGCTGGCAACCTCAGGCGCGGTTGGATCAGACCTGGCCAATATGGTCAATGAAGCGGCAATTCTGGCAGTCAAGCACGGAAGGCGCGCGGTTTCCCAGAAGGACCTGCAGGAGGCAGTAGAGGTTGTCCTCGTGGGACAGGAGAAGAAGGAGAGAGTCCTCAGCAAGGAAGAACGCAGAATTGTGGCGTATCATGAGGTTGGGCATGCTCTTGTCAATGCGCTGGAAAAGCATACGGAGCCGGTACAGAAGATCACGATAATTCCCCGCACCATGGGTGCACTGGGATATGTGATGCAGGTCCCGGAGGAAGAGAAATATCTGAACTCCCGTAAGGAGCTGGAGGATATGGTGACCGGCCTGCTTGCCGGAAGAGCGGCTGAGGAGCTGGTTTTTGGCGATGTCACAACCGGTGCATCGAATGATATTGAAAAGGCAACGCAGATATGCCGTGCCATGATCACACAGTATGGCATGTCTGACAAGTTCGGTCTGATGGGGCTGGCGCATGTGGAGAACAAGTATCTCAATGGCAGGGCGGTGATGGACTGCGGAGATGAGACGGCAACAGAGATTGATCATGAAATCATGCGTATGCTGAAGGCATCCTATGAGAAGGCACTGAAGCTGCTTCGGGAAAACCGTGATGTGCTTGACAGGCTTGCAGGTTATCTGATCATTCAGGAAACCATTACCGGCAAGGAGTTTATGCGGATCATGAATACCGTGATCGGGGAACGCACGGCATCTGGAACATAAGCGGGAAAGAGTATTAAGAACGTATTTGGATCCGGCTCCTGACAGGGGCCGGATTTTTCGCACTTTTTGTGCAGTGTAATACTGCGTGCACTGCGGTGAAATGATTCTTACCGCATTGTATGTTATTCGCCACAGGAGGTATATATGGCGTTTGATATTCAGGAGGAGCTGAAGAAACTTCCACAGAAGCCCGGTGTTTATATTATGCACGGGCTCCAGGATGAAGTCATGTATGTGGGCAAGGCGGTCCGTCTGCGGAACCGTGTGCGTCAGTATTTTTCAAACAGCAGGAATAAAAGACTCAAAATATACAGTATGGTACCGCAGGTTACACGGTTTGAATACATCGTCACCGATTCAGAGGTTGAGGCCCTGGTACTGGAATGCAACCTGATCAAGGAGTACCGTCCGAAGTACAATACCATGCTGATGGACGATAAGGCTTACCCCTTTATCCAGGTCACCGTTCAGGAGCATTTTCCAAGAGTCCTGTATGCACACAGGATGAAAAAGGACA
>JAJGAH010000299.1 GCA_020844525.1 Eubacterium sp. | reverse complement strand
TTTGCTAAAGACGTTCAGAAAAAGTCAAAACTCGCTGCATTCTGCAGCTCAGACAGTTGACTTTTTCTGAACAACGCAAAATCTCATCACCAAGTACTTCTAGCATGTCTGCAAATGTTCGAATTTCAAGACAATTTCTTATACGCTTGCCTTTTATCTTTGGCATAATAAATAGTAAATAATAGCAACAAATATTTGCGATAAACATTTGTAATAAATAATAAAGGTTTATGTTGTTGTCATGAGCTGTCATCGCGGTTATCAGTATGATATGCACCCGGAAAGATGCAGGGCAGTCGGGAACAGAACGTTGACGATCTGTCGTATCAGTGCTATATTTTTTAAGTAATGTTAAAATTAGCGCATGGTATGAATACTGCAGCACTGGTTCCAGACAGTTTCTGCCAGCAGGGCGCTGAATGAATAGAATAAATCAGTTATCAAATCAATGAGGAGTGAAGTTTTATGTCAGGACATTCAAAGTTTGCAAACATCAAGCACAAGAAGGAAAAGAACGACGCAGCGAAGGGTAAGGTATTTACCATTATCGGCCGTGAAATCGTCATTGCTGTCAAAGAGGGTGGTCCGGATCCGGACAACAACAGCAAGCTTCGTGATGTCATTGCAAAAGCAAAAGCCAACAATATGCCGAATGATACCATCAAGCGTGGCATCGAGAAGGCAGCAGGTGCCGCAAATGCAGATAATTATGAGCATATCACCTATGAAGGCTATGGTCCTGGCGGCGTTGCCATTATTGTACAGACGCTGACAGACAACAAGAACCGCACAGCGGCTGATGTAAGAAGCGCTTTTTCTAAGGGAAATGGTAATGTCGGAACACCCGGCTGTGTTTCTTTTATGTTTGATGAAAAAGGTCAGATCATTGTCAGCAAAGAGGATTATGATGGTTCTGCTGATGATCTGATGATGCAGGCACTTGATGCAGGTGCTGAAGATTTCAACGAAGAAGAAGATTATTATGAAATCCTGACTGCGCCGAATGACTTTTCCAAGGTCCGTGAAGCCCTGGAGAAGGAGGGCATTATAATGTCTGATGCTGATGTTGTCATGCTTCCACAGACAAAGACTGCCCTGACAGACGAGACTGACCGCAAGATGCTGCAGCGGATTCTTGATCTTCTTGATGAAAGTGATGATGTGCAGAATGTATACACCAATCTTGACGGGGACCTTGATGAAGAGTAACTGAACATGGATTGCATCACAAAACCGGTCCCGATCTTCTGATGTTGCGGACCGGTTCTTTTGACACTCTGAGTGAATGAGGGATATGCAATGGCTATTCTACAGGCAATTATTCTGGGATGCATACAGGGTATGGCATCCTTTCTTCCTATCAGCAGTTCCGGGCATCTGGTACTGGCAGGAAGCTTCCTGGGAATTTCTGCGGACCTGTCTCTGAAATTTCTTACTTTAATGCATATCGGGACTTTAGCTGCCGTCTGTATCGTTATGCGGGATGATATAATCCGTCTATGGCACGCATTAACGGGTCTGGTAAAGGACGGCATTTACAATCTGGGTATTCTTGTCAGAAATGCTGGCAGTTTCGAAAGCAGGGACTATCGTCCCATGCTGAAAACCGCCTATCGACGTCTTCTGGTGTACATGCTTGTATCGATGGGGCCCTCCATTCTGATCTCTCTGATTCTGCGCAGTTTTGCAGAGCTTGGTGCAAGAAATCTTCTTATTACGGCGATGGGGTTTCTGGTGACGGCTCTTATGCTGATGGTTTCCTCTTTTTCGGAAAGGCGGAGGAAGAGACCGGAAAGCACACGATATTCTGATGTTCTGATCATTGGCGTTTTTCAGGGTATTGCAGTGGTTCCCGGGGTTTCACGGCTTGCCATGATCATGGCAGGATGCAGTCTGGCTGGCTTCTCCAGAAAGTATACCATCCGTTATGCCATGCTGATCAGTATACCCACGATCATTGGGGGATTGCTTCTGGAGGGGACTTCTTCTGTATCTATTGCCAAAACCATTGGTATCGGACCATGCCTGATTGGCATCCTGATTGCAGGCCTTGTTGGCTATTATGTTCTCCGGTACACAATAAAACTTCTTTCGGGAAGCATGAACCGCATTTTTGCCATATACTGCCTGACGGCTGGCGTTTTATCCGTTATCGCCTATCTGCATTAATCAATAGTCCTGTTCGCAGTCTTTGCCAGGCTGTGTCAATAAACGGAGCTGGCACATGAGGAGTAGGAGCATTGACACAAAGTAAGGGGAGAAAAAGGAATACCACCACAGGAACCTCCGGGAAAAGAAAAAACAGCAGCGCTGCAGGAAACGGGAAGACAAAGAAAACTGTTCCTGCGTCTTCCGGGAGAAGGAGAGAACCACAGAGCCGCAGTTATAATAAAAATCATACAAAAGCTTCTGCTTCAGGACGTAGTGCCGGGTTGAAACGGGATGTGGGTCTGCTGCTTACTCTGGGCATCTGTATCCTGTTGTTTCTTTCCTGTATCGGCCTGTGTGGACCAGCAGGGTCTGTATTTGCATCCCTGCTTTTTGGACTTTTTGGTATACCTGCGTATGTTTTTCCGTTCCTGATATTTTATCTGGTGCTTTTTGTAATGGCAAACCCGGCATCTTCAGCCGTCTCGCGAAGGGTGATTGCGCTTGCCGGATTATATATGTTTATCTGCGCCTTTGTTCAGATGATTTTTTCAGGATATGAAAAAGGAATACGTCTGGACATGATTTTTCGGGAAAATGCCCATTATCACACGGGAGGAGGAATTGTCGGAGGATTTTTTGTCCAGCTTTTTGGACGTGGTTTTGGTGTCGCCGGTGCGTATGTAATCATTGTTACAGCGCTTGTGATCTTCACCCTGCTTCTGACGCAGAAATCGCTGTTTTCTCTGATACGGTCTCACAGTGAATATCTCTATGATACCCGTGACATCCGCCTTCAGGAACGGGAAGAGAAAAGGCTGCTGCGCCAGGAAAGAAGGGATGCGGCCATTGCAAAAAGGAAGCGTGAGGCCGCTCTGCGCATGAAGACAAAGGCGCGCAGGGAAGCCGCAGAGGAAACCACAAGAGCCGCAAAACTGGTGACGCCCCAGACAATACCTGAAAGGGATGACAGCCGGATAAACGGGATCCGGAATACAGATCCCGCTGCGAAAACCAGGCTGCGCGCGGAAGATCTTGCGCCTATTTTCACAGATCTGCTTAATTCTGCGGAAGAAACATCCAGGAGAACTGACGAACAGAAAGATTCTGGTTTATCGGACATCCATAAAAGAGCTGTCTCAGTTTCACCTGAAGCGGAAGCGGAATCCGGTATGGATGCTTCTTCAATGGATGACTCTTCAGAATACAGGGAGAAAGAGAATACCGGAACACCAGTATTTTCAGCGGACAAAATACCTGATGATATTATCAGCAACGGAAGGCAGCCTTCTGCTGCAGGTACTTCTGATTCACCTGCTGACTTTACTGCAGGGAAGGAAAAAGCAGAACAGGTTCAGGAACCTCCTGTACAGGACAGCCAGGAACTGACTGCTGTAAAAACGGGCAAACCCATCCAGGCACATTCAAAATCATCTGCAGAAAGACAGACTTCAGGAGCCGAGGAAATTCATGTGCCCGACCCTGATGATACACCGGAGAAGGAGTATGTATTTCCTCCCATTGACCTTCTGAATCCTCCCAGGCGAAACCAGAAGGGGGATTCCAATGAACATCTGAAGGCTACAGCTGCAAAGCTGCAGCAGACGCTGCACAACTTCGGCGTTGAGGTCACTATCAATCATATCAGCTGCGGACCCACCGTTACACAGTATGAGCTGACACCGCAGATGGGTGTCAAGGTCAGCAAGATTCTGAGTCTTCAGGATGATATCAAGCTTAATCTTGC